>JBHHTZ010000137.1:0-8298 GCA_046753605.1 Anaerolineae bacterium | reverse complement strand
GCCAGGAAATGGTCGGTGTCATCCAGCACGACGAGGCGCGCCGGCCCGGCCATCCCTTCGACCCAGCGCTGTAGCGTGTCGGGGTCTGAGAACTGGTCATGCTCGCCCACGAGAAATAGTTTGGGGCGTTGATCAGCCTGCAAGAACGTATCGTCCAGGGAGCCTGTCGGCAGCCCGACCACAGCGAAGCCGGCCAGCCGGTCATCCTGAGCGCCGTAGGTCAGCCCGACGCGAGCGCCGAAGGACCAGCCGGCCAGGTACACGCGCTGCGGGTCCACATCGTCGCGGGCCAGCAGCGCATCGACAGCGCCGGCCACGTCTTGCTGTTCGCCGTTGCCCAGGTCGTGCCGGCCTTCGCTCTTCCCCACGCCCCGGAAGTTGAACCGCAGCACCACGAAGCCGCGGCCGGCCAGAGCGCGCGCGATGGCCGCGATGAGCGAACTGCGCATACTCCCGCCGTACAGCGGGTGCGGGTGGCATACGACCACTGCGGGCCGGCGTGCGTCATCACCGCAGTGATAGACCAGCGCTTCAAGTTTGAGGCCGTCTCGGCTGGGGAGAGTGATCGGTTCGAGTTTGAGTTTGGGTTCTGACATCAGGTTGACCATATTGCGTACTGCGTACTGCGTATTGCGTATTGCGTAAAGACAGATCTTCTCTAGTACGCAATACGCAGTACGCAGTACGCAATTCCTCTTATGCTACGACCGTCGCCTGCTCCACCGCTATCTCCGACTCACCTGCCTCCTCCCTCAGCGCCCGACGCAGGACCTTGCCAATCGGCGTCTTGGGCAACTCGTCACGGAACTCGACAAATTTCGGGACCTTGTAGGCGGCCAGCCGATCCCGGCAGAAGTCGATGATGGCGTCGGGGGTGACCCCTGCGCTGTCTTTCAGCGCCACGAAAGCCTTGGGGGATTCGCCCCAGTGGGGGTCTGGCACGCCGATGACGGCTGCCTCTCGCACGGCCGGATGGTCGTACAGGACTTCTTCCAGTTCGCGCGGATAGATGTTGACACCTCCGGAGATGATCATGTCTTTCTTGCGATCCACGATGTAGAAGTAGCCGTCCTCATCCATCTGGGCGATGTCGCCGGTGTACAGCCAGCCGTCCCGCAGGGCCAGTGCAGTCTCTTCGGGCATGTGCCAGTAGCCCTGCATGATCTGCGGCCCTCGAATGATCAACTCGCCGGCCTCGCCCACGGGCATGTCGCGCTCGCCGGTCTCCAAGTCCACAATGCGCGCTTCGGTGTCTGGGATGGGCACGCCGATGCTGCCGGGGATGCGCCGGCCTCGCATCGGGTTGGCGTGAGTCAGCGGCCCGCTCTCAGTCAGGCCGTAGCCTTCGACCAAACGTGCGCCGCCGGTCAGCCTCTCAAACCGACGCTGGACCTCGGCCGGCAGCGGGGCAGCACCGCTCAGACAGGCCCTGATGGACTTGAGGTTGTACTTCTTCACATCGGCGTGATCGTTGATCATCACGTAGATCGTCGGCACGCCCGGAAAGAGCGTCGGTTTGTGTTTGCTGATGGTCTGCAACACCTCATCCACATCAAAGCGCGGCAGCAGAATCATGGCGGATGCCATGTGCACGGCGCTGTTCATCCCAATCGCCTGGCCGTAGAGGTGGAAGAACGGCAGCACACACAGGATGCGTTCCTTCCCCATCCGGGCGCCCGTGTTCCACGCCTGCCCCTGGACCAGGTTGGCTACCAGATTGCGGTGGCTGAGCATCGCGCCTTTCGGCACGCCTGTGGTGCCACCCGTGTACTGGAGCAGGGCTGTGGCGTCCGGCCACACGGAGATGCCAGGCCGGCCGTCTGGCCGGCCCTCTAGCAGGTCCAGAAAGGCGTGGTCGCCGGCCTTGATGGTAACTCGATGCCCCTCCTGCCGCTCCCTGGCAAGCGTGAACAGCAGCTTCGTCGTTCGCGGGAAGTAGTCCTTGATATTGGTAACGATCACGTTGCGCAGCGGCGTCTCCGCCCGAATGTGCTGGACCTGCGGGTAGAACTTGCTGAGGGTGACGATGGTCTCCGAGCCGCTGTCGCGCAGTTGGTGCGCCAGTTCGCGTTCCACGTAAAGTGGGTTGCAGGCGACAACGATGGCGCCGGCCTTCAGCGCGCCGTAGTAGGTGATGACGAACTGCGGGCAGTTCGGCAGGTGGATAGCGACCCGATCACCAGGCTCCACACCCAGGTCCATCAAGGTGTGCGCGAACTGATTCGCCGCCCTGTCAAGCTCACGATACTTCATCCTCCGGCCGAAGAAGATGATCGCTGTCCGTTTCGGGTGCTCCTCGGCCGCCCGTTCCAGCAGGCGGTGCAGCGGAACCCAGGGATAACACAGTTCCGCCGACACGCCCCGCTCATAGTGTTTCAACCATGGTCTCTCCATTGAGACCTCCTTTCGTGAAACGTGATGCGTGAAACGTGATGTGTCAAGGCTTCACGTTTCACGTTTTACGTTTCACGTGCGCCTCTTGCGCCATGCCAGGCTGTCGAGAATATGTCGGCATGGCGAGACTCAGAACGTGAACAGCTCGATCCCGCCCGTCAGGTCCCAGGCGATGCCGGTGATGTAGCGGGCCGGCTCCGAGCACAGGAAGACGATGGGTTTGGCGATGTCGGCCGGCTCGGCTTCGGTGCGCCAGACGACGCGATGCCGGATGCGTTCCTGCATGTCGGGGCGCATGAACTGGAAGGCTTCGGTGCCGACGATGCCAGGGTAGACGGTGTTGGCAGTGATTCCATCGCGGCCGGCCTCCAGCGCCACCGTCTTCATCAGACCGATGAGCCCAGCCTTGGTGGCCGAGTAGCCGGCCTGGCCGTACCCGCCCTGCACGCCGGCGACAGAGCTGATGCTCACGATGCGCCCCCAGGTCTGCTCTCGCATGTAGGGCAGTGCCGCCCGGACGCAGTTGAAGACGCCGGTCAGGTTGACGTCCAGGTCGCGTTGCCAGAGACCCTGGTCCATCTGCAAGATGCGTGCTACGTTGGTGAGCACGGCGGCGCTGTTCACCAGGATGGCCGGCGGCCCCAGCGCCTCGGCGATCTCGGCGAAGGCCGCATTGACAGCATCAGGTTTGGAAACGTCCGCATGGACGCCGTGTGCCTGCCCGCCCTGCTCCTCCGCCCACTTGACCGTGTTGTCCAACCCCTCCTGCCAGATGTCCAGAATACCGACCCTGGCGCCTTCGTGGACGAATTCCTCAACCACTGCCCGTCCGATGCCACGCGCACCGCCGGTCACGACCGCGACTTTGCCAGTGATTCCAAGATCCATAATCGACATTCCTCCGAAAGCTACTGGATGGCTAGATGGCTAGATGGCTGGTTGACTAAGCCATCCAGCCATCTAGCCATCTAGCCAACTACCCTCAGAGCAGATGTTCCTTCACACCCGCCTCGATCTCATCCAGATCGCCCTCGGCGCCGGAGGCGACGATTTCGCCATCAATGTTGATGTAGAAAGCTGCCGGCGGCTTCTCAACGCCGTAGGCTTTGAAGGCGGCGCCACTTTCATCCAACAGTACGGGGAACTGCACCCCCATCTGCTGGAGGAACATCTTGGCCATCTGCTTGCCGGGGACCGTTTTCTGTACGGCGATGATCTCGACCTTGTCCCGCAAGTTCTGGTAAATCGATTTCGTGGCGTTGATGCGGGCAGGGTCAACGTTTACCGGAGGAAAAACCAGGACGACGGGGCGCTTGCCCTTGTAGTCGGCCAGTTTCACCGGCCCTCCAGTCAGGTTTTCCGCTTCAATCTCAGGTGCAGGCGTTCCTGCGTCTAGCAATGCCATGAACAAAGACCTTCCTTTCTGTGATCAGTGATCGGTAATCGGTGATGTCTTGACTGGTTACTGATAACTGATCACTGATGACTGATTACTGGATTCTTGTCGGCCAGGATTCCGTGTAGTGCCAGATCGACGAACACCCTGGCGATCTCCTCGGGTGTCAGCCGGCCCTCGGGCCGATACCAGTGGTGCATCCAGTTGAGCATGCCGAGTAGCGCATCCGAGGTTGCACCGACGTCGAGCGGGCGAAACTCGCCAGACTCCACGCCCTCCCGCAGAGTGCCCCGAAATAGCTCCTCGTAGCGGCGTCGATAGGCGAAAATCTGGGCTTGCTGGTCGGCCGTCAGGGTGTTGCTCTCCTTGAGAAAGACGGACATCAGATCAAGCCTGTAGCACAGTGTCTCGACGTGATTGGTGATGGCAGCGCGGAGCTTCTCGGAGGGCGCGAGCGAAGCCGCAGCAATCTCCTCCAGGTGTTCGGTGATGCTACTTATGGCTGAGTAGGAGATGCGATAGAGGAGCTCTTCTTTGCTGGAGATGTGGTAGTACAGGCTGCCTTTTTGCATGCCGACGGCGTCGGCAATGTCCTGCATAGACGTGGCATGGAACCCCTTCTGCTTGAACAGACTGGCAGCCGCGTCGAAGATTTCATCATCCTTGGTTGAAGGCATTCACCCAGCTCCCTTGCCGGCGATTCTACCAAACGGTTGGTAGAATTATAGCGGGAAAGCGGGTGGTTGTCAAGTCATACCACGTTGTACTCCGACACGTCCCGGCTGACCTCGAACCGCTGCCAGCGCAGGGGATCGATGTTGACGGTGTGAGCGCGGCCGTCGAGAATCTCTTCGGCCATGAGGAGGCCGCAGATGGGGCCTTGCATGAAGCCGTGGCCGCTGAAGCCGGTGCATGAGATCAGGCCCTCGGCGTGGGGCAGCCGGCCCAGAATTGGCTGGTCGTCGGGTGTGACCTCATACAGGCCGGCCCACTCCGACAGAATCTCCGCGTCGGCCAGCAGGGGCAGCCGGTAGATGGCATTCTCGAAGTGCACCAGCCGCCACTCTTCGTCCACGCTGATGTCGAACCCTGGCTTCTCGTCCGGGTTGGACATGCCGGTCAGGATGCCGCCGCCCTCGTAGTGGAAGTAGAGAGAGCGGGCGAAGTCGATCACAAATGGGAAGTCGCGAGTGATGCCCTGGATGGGGCGCGTGGTGGCGATTTGGCGGCGAATGGGCTGCACCGGCAGGTCGATGCCGGCCAGCTTGCCCACCTGGCCCGACCAGGGGCCGGCGGCGATCACCACCGTCGGGGTCGCGATCTCGCCGTGGGGCGTGCTGACCGCGCGCACGCGGCCGGATTCGATGTGGATGCCGGTGACGGGCGTTTCTGTCAGCAGCGTGGCTCCCAGGCGGCGGGCCTGTTTCACGTAGCCCTGGACGACGCCGGCCGGATCCGCCAGCCCATCGTGCTCGTAGAACGTGCCGCCGAGGATGCCGTCCAGGTTGACCTGGGGGGCCAGCCGGGCGATGTCATCCACGCCCAGCAGTTGGGTTTCGACGCCGTGCTGATGCTGGAGCTCCACGTTGTGACGGAAGGTGGCCATGTCGGCCTCGTTGTCCAGCAGGAACAGGTAGCCGCAGAAGTTCAGATCGACTTCCTGGCCCATCTCCTCGGGGAAACGCTCCAGCATCTGGATGCTGCGTTTCGACAGCTCGACGTTGACCGAGGTGGAGAACTGGTGGCGGATGCCGCCGGCGCACTGGCCGGTCGCGCCGGCGCCGAAGAACGGGGCCTTTTCCAGCAGCACCAAGCCGGTGCAGCCCCGCGCGGCCAGGTGATAGGCGATGCTCGTCCCCATCACCCCGCCGCCGATGATGACGACGCCGGCTGTTGTTGGGAGTTGGTTCATGGCCTGGCTCAGGCGATTAGTGGGGGGACAGTCAAGGCGGATCAGCGAGTCCGATACTCGGCTGTTGCCTCCTGCAACACACGCTGGCGCTCCGGCTCACGCGGGAACGCGGCTACAAAGAAAGACCGGACTGCACGGCTAATCACTTCAGCCTCACTCTGACACACACCGGCTTCAATCAATTCCTGCACGAGCGTCAGCGTACCAGATGAGACCGGTACGGATGCCACTACTTCATCGTGGTCGGCCAGGGCACGTTTGAGAGAGAGATAATCCTCCCACACGTCGCGGACCTTTAGCGACTCGCTTTCTGGAAAATTCGGTTTGTCACTCATTCTATTCATCAAACAGCGTCGCCGCAACCTCGTCAAACGGCATCGTGGGACGTTGCCGTCGTTCTTCAATCATTTGCCAGAAATCAAATGACATTTCCAGATGCCAATCTTCTTCATCCTTATTCTCCAGCCCGATGACCAGGGCTACAGCCTTGCCGTTCTGAGTGACCAGGATGCGTTCCTGCTGAGCCGCTTGCACGAAGGCTTGCGGCTCCTGCGAGAACTGCTCAAGTGTCGTCTCTTTCATGGATAATGTCCTCCGTGGCTTGGTCGGGTTTCTTTCGGCGCACCGCCCTTACGTAAACAGATTGGCTTGATTCGTCCACATCATAAAAGACGCGGTATTCGCCGATCCTCAATTCCCAGATTGGGAGTGTGTGCTCGAAGTCGGGAACTGCCGCATCCAGTCGCTTACGATTTCTCGTGGAAACCGTTGGCTGGTGCGTCAACTGCTTGCGAATAGCATCCACCACCCGCCGGCGATCAAATACCCTGATGTCTCTTAACTCCTCAGCCGCAAGGTCCGTGATTTCGATTTCGTAGGCTGCCATTGCGAAAACCATTCATTGCCATTTTGTCGAGACAAGGGCCGGCCTCAGTTCCTTTATGACACCATCCTCCGACCCCTGCCAGCGGCCAAGTTGCACGAAGGTCTCTGAGTGTTCGGGATTCGACGGTTGCGATTGATACTCGGCGGCCTGAACGAGGGGCATTTTCGGGACGACTGCGCTGAGTGTCGCGTCAAATTCAACCCCGCCGATTTCGCAGGAATCACCATCCAAATCGAAGAAGTATTGGTCGCGCAATTCCTGTTTTACGGTAACCGTTGCCGTCTTCGGCGGGCCATCAGGAACCAGACCTTGGAACAGAGAATCTTCGGCAATCACTTTCTGCCAAAACTGCCTTATCGAGAGCGTTTCCTTGTTTTCACGATGAATCAACTTTGGCTCATCAATGCCGAATTTACAGATACATTCTTCCGTCGCTTTGGAGTCTTCAGGTTGAATGAGATGCACTCGGACCACATTGAAGGTCGCCTGACGAATCGTCAACGGTGCATTCGGTGGCAACCAGTGTGACACGTCGTCGTACGTTAGGTTCTGCAACAGGCGAAGATCAATTCTCGTGCGTTCGGCCTCTTCCTTCGCACCGGCAGCAAACCCTGTCGTTGAGACGGCCATCACCTTGTCGAATCCAAAACGATCTCGACGCGTTGCAAGTTGTTCAATCCAAGAGCCAGGTGCCGAACCTTCTGACGGACGATCGCGGCATTCGATCAACCAGTTGAACGGCGCAGATCCGACGTTGCCGGTAATCACGATATCGAGTTCGGCAATTTGGACGCCAGCGTCGTTGTAAACTCGTCTGTTGGTTTGAACGTCAAAGCCTTTGGAGAGGACGCGCCCTTCGATAAGCTTGACGAGACGCTCAAGCTCGCTGCCGTCGTTCGGCGATTCGTTTTCGGGGTTTGCCATATGCCTCGCTCCATCGAGGAGATTGCCTTAGCTATCTAACGGCGCGGGCGCGCAGCGCCCGCGCTAACAAGTATTATATAGCCGCTCCAACGCCCCGTCAAAGAACGGCTTGCTGGTTCCCAAAAAGGCTCGGCATCGCGGCTCACAAGGCAACGACAGTCCCCAGCCCCCTCTCCTCCGCCGCCCGCAGCACCCAGCGGGCCGTCGCCACGTCCTGGGCGGCGTTGCCGACGGACTTGAAGAAGGTGATCTCGTCGTCGGAGGTGCGGCCGGCCTTCTCGCCGTTCACAATCTCCCCCAGCTCGGCGTAGATGTCCGCCGCGCGGACCAGCCCCTGGCGGATGGGGATGATGAGGTCGCCGGCCTCTGCCAGCGCCGCCTCCCGCTGATCGACGACGATCTTTGCGCGCTGGACGACCGTGGCGTCCACCTCCTGCATCTCCGGCGTGTACGAGCCGATCCCGTTGATGTGGGTGCCCGGTTCAACGTCGCGTCCATCGAACACCGGCGTTGAGCTGGTTGTGGCAGCAATGATGATGCCCGCGCCCCGCACAGCCGCCGACCGGTCGTCCAACACCCGGGCCTCGACGCCCTCGATCTCGTCGACAAATTGCTGAGCGGATTCGCGAGTCCGCGAGACGATGCGCACTTCGCGGATGGGGCGGACAGTGCGGACGGCTTCGAGCTGAGTGCGGGCCTGAGCGCCGGCCCCGAACACGGCAACGACTTCGGCATCTTCGCGGGCCAGCAGTTCCGTGGCCAGACCCGAGCCGGCGCCGGTGCGCA
>JBHHTZ010000136.1:0-8327 GCA_046753605.1 Anaerolineae bacterium | reverse complement strand
TGCCATCACGCCCCAGATGGTCCAGTCATCCTCCCCCAGGGAGAGGCCGGCGACGCCCTCCGTCAACTGCGCTGCTGTTTTCATGAATTCGTCCCGGTTGCGCTCCAAACGTTGTACCAGATCGTCCATCATGGTGTTCTCCTTGCTGTATGTCATATCCATTTCATCGTCCAGACCTGACGAGCATCAGGAAGGCTCAGACGAACTCAGCGAACTGTTCGTGAGGGCCTGCTGGTACACCCGAAGCGTGGCCTCGGCCGTCCATTTCCAACTGAAGCGGCCGGCCTGCACAAAACTGGCCTCCCGCATCGCCTGCCGGCGTCCGGCGTCACCAAGAACGGCCACCATCGCCTGCACCAGCGCGGTTACGTCGTGCGGATCGACTGTGATAGCGGCGTCGCCGGCCACCTCGGGCAGGCTGGACGCGGTTGACGTCACGACAGGAGCGCCGCAAGCCAGGGCTTCCAGCACCGGCAGCCCGAACCCCTCATACGTGGACGGAAAGACGAACAGTTCGGCGCCACTGTACAGCGCCGGCTTGTCTCGCTCATCGATCCAGCCGGGAAACACCACCGATTTCTCGATGCCCAGTCGGGCGGCGATGCGCCGTGGATCGGGTGTGAAAGCCGTATCGCGCGCCGGCAAACGCCCTGCGATGACCAGCCCCAGGTCGGGGCCGGCCTGTAGCCGGGCGAACGCTTGCAGCAAGGCCGGCACGTTCTTGCGTCGGTCGAACCCACCCAGGTATAACACGTATCGATGGGGCAGGTTATGCCGCGCGCACACGCCTGCGATCTCTTCGGGCGTGGCCGGCCGAAACTGCGGGCCGGCCGCCAGCGGGATGACGTGTACCCGCTGCGGAGCGACCTTCAGGTGGGCGATGATGTCCCGCTTCGACCATTCAGAGTCGGCGATGATAGCGCCGGCCCGCCGTGCGCCGGCCGCCACCAGCCACGTGTAGGCTCGCACCAGCGCCGAGCCGCGATACGCCGGCAGCACCATCGGAATCAGGTCATGGACCGTCACCACGGTGGGGGTGGCCGGCCGGACCGGTGCTGCGAAGTACGGCACGTGAGCCACGTCAGCCTCCTGCTCGGCCGCCGTTCTGGGGAACGTCACCTGCTCGAACCACAACTTGTAAAGGTCCGCAATGCTTGATCCGAAACTGTCCGATGTCAAGAACTCGAGGCCCGAAGTCTTGTGCAAAACGACGTTCGGCGCTGACCGGTGCATCTCCTTGCCAACTGGAACGACCGCGCCAAATCGGGCTTCCGGCGCCAGCGTGGCCAGGGCCGGCAACAGGTGTCGAAGGTACTGGCCGCTCCCCGTGGCCGGCTGATCCGAGAACCAGGCATTGACGGCAACGTACACCGCTCAGGTCCTCCTAGTGTCAGCTCCGAGATGCGCCGCGAAAGCCTCGTCGCAGCCGGTACTTGTGATGATCGACAACCACTAGAGTCCGGTTGAGCTCGGCTTGGGTGCTATCTGCCAGGAACTTCTGTAGAACAGAATGAACTTGATCCAGTACTCGGGAGCGAATTCTTAGGACGATAACGCCTCGATGATCGCTCGGCGGATAGCGGCGAATACTGCCGAAGTCGAGGTCGATCGTGATGAGTACCCGTCCATGACTAACGGCGTACTCCAGGACCATCTCGTCCACTTCGCCTACCAGACCAGCATCATGTGCCGTCACCACGTCATGACCCCAACTGCGAAGAGAATCGATCGTAGCGCGGTAGACGCACTCGTCGGTGAACAACTGCATCAGGCTACAGCTTCCTTGACGAAATGGACGTCTTCACTTTCGACGACTGCCCTGGCGTACTCCAGGCATGCCTGGATGTCTTCGGCAGTGATATGAGGGTAGTAGTCCTGGATTATTTCATCGAAAGAGAGCCCATCCTCCAACAGGTCCAGGATCATCGTCACAGCGATACGCGTGCCTCTGATACACGGTTTCCCGCCGTAGATACCTGGGTTGATAGTGATACGACTGAAAGTCATTGTCAAATCTCCTTCCCGGGCTGCTGCTGGCTTCATGTCGTTGCCCAGACCGTTCGAGAATACCCCGCAGGATGTCGTTTCCGCCATGCCCAGGCGCTGCCGATGATGTGTTCCAGATCAGGATGCCGGGGGGACCAGCCAAGCTTCCGCCGGATGCGGTCGGAACTGGCGATTAGGATGGCGGGGTCGCCGGGCCGGCGCGGAGCTTCAACGGCGGGGATGGGCCGGCCTGTCACCCGCCGGGCGGTCTCCAGAACTTCCCCGTTGGAGAAACCGCGCCCGTTGCCCAGGTTGTAGACATGCTGTTCGCCGGGTTGCAGGTCTTCCAGGGCCAGCACATGCGCCGATGCCAGGTCCGAAACGTGGATGTAGTCGCGGATGCACGTGCCGTCTGGCGTGGGATAGTCATTCCCGTACAGCTCGAGATGGTCGCGCTCGCCCAGGGCGACTTGCAGGATGATGGGTATCAGGTGGGTTTCGGGCTGATGGTCTTCGCCCAGGGGCGGGGCTGCGCCGGCGGCGTTGAAATAGCGCAGCGCCGCGTAGCCAAGTCCGTGGACCCGGTTGAACCAGGCCAGCATGCGCTCCACCATCAGTTTTGAAGCGCCGTAGGCGTTGACCGGGTTCAGCGGGTGATCTTCGTCGATGGGCGTGTACTCCGGGTCGCCGTAGACCGCCGCCGTCGATGAGAAGACAAATCGGTTGACGCTGTGCTCGAGCATGGTTGTGAGCAGGGATAGGGCGTTGGCTGTGTTGTTTTCGAAGTACAGTTCCGGCTTCCGCATGGACTCGCCGGCCTCGATGAAGGCGGCAAAGTGCATCACCGCATCGAACCTGCCCTCCGAGAAGGTGCGCGCAAGCGTTGCCCGGTCGCCGGTATCGCCACGCACGAAAGCCGCGCTTGGATACACCGCCTCCCGATGTCCACGAACCAGGCTATCGTACACGGTGACGTCGTGGCCGGCTCGAACAAGCTCAGCCGTCACAATGCTGCCGATATAGCCTGCGCCGCCGGTAACCAGTACTCTCATTGCCTAGCCTCTGAAGAACCGCATTGGGGAAAAAGTCGCACGACATCAAGTTCGGCCTTGTATCTCACCCTTCCCGCCAGCCCATGTCATTCCGAACTGAGCGCCAGCGGAGTGAGGAATCCCTGAGACCCTATCCGGACAGGTGGGCTGCATTGGAAAAACGGTCCCTTATCTTCTGCACCTCTGTTGACGCATTCGCCAACGGACTTCGCCTTTTCTTGCACGGTTCCAGGGATTCCTCACTCCGCTGGCGCTCCGTTCGGAATGACATCACCGTGAATGAGTTCGCGGGCTGCGTGTCACTTTTACCCCAGTGCGAAGAACCGAATGGTCTGCGCCAGGCCCTGTTCGAATGACGTGGCCGGCTGCCAGTCCAGGTCGCGCATGGCCCGCGCCGGCTCCAACACACTGTGGCGGATGTCGCCGGGGCGCGGCGGGGCGTACTGCGGATCGTGGTGATAGCCGGCCAGTTCGCTCAGCATCTGACAAAGCTGATTGATGGTCACAGCATGTCCGGTGCTGACGTTGTAGACCCCGTTGTCGCCTCGGTCCAGCGCCCGCAGGTTCGCCAAAGCCACATCACCAACGAAAATGAAATCCCGCGTCTGCTCTCCGTCGTCGTAGATCGTCACCGGCCTGTCCGCCAGCATCCGCTCGACGAAAATCGTGATCACGCCGGCCTCGCCGAAAGGGTCCTGGCGCGGGCCGTACACGTTGGCATAACGCAGCGCGCTGAATGCCAGCCCGTACATCCGACGGTGGAGTTGCAGGTAATGTTCCCCGGTCCATTTGCTCTGGCCGTATGGTGAGAGGGGCAAGATGGGATGCTCTTCGCGGATGGGCAACTGTTCGGGATCGCCGTACACAGCGCAACTCGAAGCGAAAACTATTTTGCGAACCTGATGCCGGCGGGCCTGCTCCAGCACGTTGACCAGGCCAGCCACGTTCACCGAGGTGTTCTGCACCGGATCGGCAACCGACTTGGGCACGCTGACCTGGGCGGCTTGATGATTGACGATCTCGGGGCGCTCCACCTCGAACACGCGGCCAAGCTCCGGGTCGCGAATGTCTATCTGGTAGAACGCCGCGCCGGCAGGCACATACTCCCGCTTCCCCGCCGACAGGTCATCCACCACGGAGACAGTGTGGCCGGCGGCTATGTACGTTTCAGCGATGTGGGAGCCAATGAAGCCGGCTCCGCCGGTCACTAATACTTTCATGTCACGCAGGACCCGAGTGGATGGTACTTTACAGGATCAAGGCTTACCGCTGGGAAGCTTCCAGGATTGTAAGTCCTACCAGGTGGCTGTCTCTGTAGTCAAGGATAATGCCATCATCCCGCATTTCACTATGAGTCGAACTTGGTTTCTCCTCAAAGTGAAGATAGACAACATCAGCCTCGCAGTCGTACTCTAACCACATCTGAGGCTGTGTCAGTTTCACCAAATGTGTGACCGCTTTAAGAAGATTGCCGATGCTTGCTTCTTCTAAGACCTCTGTGGCCATATTATCATCCTTCTGTTGACTTTTCTGGAAATGAATGCTGTGATGACAAAGCCGTCGTCTCGGCTGACTTCCCGATACACTACGTGTAGGTAACGCCGTCTGGCAACAGACAAGACGGCTACCAGTGCTCCAGCATACCCACGTAGGACCCAGGTTGGATTCTCGACAGCCTCCAGCACCTCCTCGAAGTATCTTTCCATGTACGGCTTGTTATTTGCTATATGTCTCCATCGCTCATCCGTGAGACGAATCGGCACATCATTGACGGAGTACACGATATCCACTGGTTCCCCCCGTGCTCTGTTTAACAAACTAGGTCCTCATACCTATTCGAACACAAATACAAAGATCAGATCGTTCACGTTGGTGTTGGTCGGTCCTGTGATGATCAAATCGCCCAATTGGTCGAAGAAGTGGTAGGAATCACTGCGACGAAGGTAGTCTCGTGGGGCCAGGCCCTGGGTACGTGCGCGTGCGACTGTACTCCCGTTCGCGATGGCGCCAGCGGCGTCGGTTGGCCCATCGGTACCATCGGTTGCCAGCGAGGCAATCAGCGCGTTGTCCAGGCCCTCGATTGCAATGCCGGCGGCCAGCGCGAGTTCGGTGTTGCGCCCCCCCCTGCCTGTGCCCTGGAGCGTCACGGTGGTCTCGCCGCCGGCCACCACGCACGCCGGCGCCGACAGCGGGCGACCGTGACTCGCGATCTCCCGCGCAATGCCGGCGAAGACCCGCGCCACTTCGCGCGCTTCACCTTCAATGTATGTAGACAGCAGCAAGGTGTTGTACCCCAGCACGCGGGCTTTCTCAACGGCTGCCTCGGCTGCCATGGCATTGTCACCGATAATCATGTTGGTCACGCGATCAAAGATCGGATCGCCCGGTTTGGGCGTCTCGGCGATTTTTCGCTGCCGGCCAGCATCCAGATGCTCGCGGATTGATGCCGGCGTCTTGGCCCACAGGTTGTAGCGGTCAAGCACCTGCCACGCCATGTCGTAAGTCGATTCGTCGGGAACCGTGGGGCCAGAGGCGATGACATCCAGCGGACTCCCCACCACATCGGACAGGATGAGCGTGACAACTTGAGCCGGCGCTGCCATGCGTGCCATCTGACCGCCTTTGACAGCCGACAGGTGCTTGCGGACGGCGTTGATTTCGTTGATGGTGGCTCCGGAGGCTAACAGTTGTCCGGTGAGGGCCTGAAGATTGCGTAACTGGATTCCTTCGACCGGCATGACCAGCAGCGCTGACCCACCGCCGGAAATGAGGGAGATGACCAGATCGTCAGCCGTCGCGTTAGCCAGGAGACCGGCGACCTGGCGTGTGCCAACCAGCCCTGCCGGGTCCGGCAGCGGGTGTCCGCCCGCGTGAATGACAATCTTGCGCGTCGGCGCAGTGTAGCCACGCTTGACAACGACCGCTCCCCGCGTGATGCGGTCACCCAGAATTTCCTCGGTGGCCTGGGCCATCACAGAGCCGGCCTTTCCTGCACCAATGACGTAGACTTTCTCGTAGTCATCCAGGTTGTAGGCGTGTTGGTCTACGTGAAGGGTTGAGCCGTCGCGGTGCACGTGCCGGCGGATCGCTTCGGCTGGATCAACAGCTTCCAGCGCAGCTCCCATGACTGCCAACACTTCGTCGAGCTGGGTTTGAGCAATGCCGTGCCCTTGCCTCGGTGATCGAAACTCAAACATTCACGTCTCCCTCTGCGTACAACACTGTCTCCAGACAATCGACCATGCTATCCACGACTTCCTCAATCGTCCGATTGTCGGTGTGAATGATGGCGTCCGCCAATGAGTCGTAGAGCGGCTGGCGCTCCGCTTTCAGTTGAATGATGCGCTGGAGCGGGTCGTGGCCGGCCAGCAGGGGGCGGATGGGCGCCTCGCTGCCGGCGTCTTCTGCCTCCATGCGCCGCAAGATCGTCTTGGGCGTCGCTTCTAGAAGCAGGACCCATCCACGTTCCGACATTTTTGCTCGGTTTGCCGGGTACACGGCCGCGCCACCGCCGGTGGCGATGACAGTCCGCTGGCGCATCAGCGCCTCGTCCAGCGCCAGGCGCTCCAGTTCCCGAAAACGCTCCTCGCCCTGTTCCTCAAAGATTTCAGGAATCGACTGGCCGGCCATGCCGGCCACCCAGGCGTCGGTATCGACGAATGCCCAGCCCAACCGCTGCGCCAGGAGCCAGCCGGCGCGCGACTTCCCCGTCGTGCTGAAGCCGATGAGGATAATGTTGGGCTTGTTGCGATTGTTGGAACTCATGTCACCACAAACCGCCACGGCGCAGTGACGGCCGCCTCATCCCCGCGCACCCCGATTCGCGGGGTTGCCAGGATTCGTGTTTCATCCACAGGGCTGTTGCGCTCGATGAACAGGGTCTCGCCGGCCACCAAGTCTGTGCCATTCAGGGTACGATCAATTCGGAGTGCCTGGCACAGCTTGCCCGGTCCGTTGGTTAGCTCGGGGTCAGGCCGACCTGGTCGGCGCCGGCGCATGATATCGATCCCCTCTTCGGGCTGAAGACCACGAATGAGCACGGCCGCCGGAAATCCCTCCCGTTCCGTCACCACGTTCAGGCAGTGATGGACGCCGTAGATCAGGTAGACGTAGGCATACCCCGGCGGGCCGTACATCACCGCATTGCGCGCCGTTCGTCCCACAGAAGCGTGGCTGGCCCGATCTTCTTCTCCGACGTAGGCTTCCGTTTCCGTGATGGTACCGCTCAGGCGTTGCCCGTCCAGCACGCGGACCAACTGGCAACCGAGCAACTCCCGGGCTATGTCTAGCGTTGCACGGGCGAAGAAAGCCCGCTCCATCCGTTCGCTCAAAACACTCGCGATGTATCTGACCTCAGAACTCTCTGGGCGTAAACTCCGGCGAGTTCAGCACCTCCATCACATCCTCACCGAAGCCGAGGACAATCAAGCCCTGTCTCTCACCGAAGCGCACCAGACTCGAATCGACGTACAACGAGGCAATGGCACCGATGATCTTCTTCTCCGCATATTCCGGGAAGAACTCGCGCGCCCGGGATAGCAGGTCCACAAACCGGGCCACCGCATCCGGGTCCAGGCTGCTCTTGGTCTCGTTGATGAGCATGTACTCACCGCAAGTAGCCACCACATCGAACTCTTGCAACTGGTGGGTGTCACGGTGACGTCGCCGCATACGCACGCCGATGCTGTCTATGGCGTTGTCAGGACAGCCTATCACGGTACGCAAAATGCGCGGAACGCTCGGAGCGACCAGGTCCTCAGCCATGGTGCCCATTTTGTTGGCCAGCTCCCCCCAGCGTTTGTTCATCTCTCGCCTGGACTCACGCGTCTCGTCCTTGAAGTCGCGCATCTCGTTCTTGAAGGCACGCATCTCGCGTGACGTCTGTTCGACCTGCCGTTGTGTTCGGGCTGATGCGCGCAGGAACTCCGCCATCAGGTCTTCCAACGTATTCACTCGTTGTTCCAGCATTACCTGTTCCATGTCGTCTGCCCCCCTTGCGTTGTGTAGTTCCCCAAGTATAGCCGGCAACCAGCGTGTGGTCAAGACTGTACCGGGCCGGAACATCTCCGCCTTCTGTTGTTGCTCACCACGCTACGTGCGTCGGTTTTACACTCTTTTCACATCCGCGTGATGCTTGGTTAACCCATTCGGAGTATCATTAGAGCACGATCCTGACACCATTCGTTTCGCGGGAAGGAGGAATATGATGCTGCGCCCCCGCATCACGCTGTCCATCGGATTGGCCATTATCCTGATCCTGGGCCTGTGTACGGCTCTTGCCGGCCAGGC
>JBHHTZ010000135.1:0-8374 GCA_046753605.1 Anaerolineae bacterium | reverse complement strand
CGCATCTCCCTTGTGGGTGAGTGTACGCCTGATCAATCGCGAGACGGGCGAGATTCAGGAGCAGGAAGTCTTCTTCGGTGACTTCGCGTTGATGACCGGCAACGCCACATTCGTCGTGAACGGTGCTGAGCGCGTCGTTGTCAACCAATTGATCCGCTCTCCGGGCGTCTATTTCGAGGCGGAGGAGGATCGGGTGACCGGTCGCATCCTGGCCTCTGCCAAGCTGATTCCGAGCCGTGGGGCGTGGATGGAGTTTGATACCTCGAAGCGGGATCGGATTTCGGTGAAGATCGACCGCAAACGCAAGATCCCGGTAACGACACTGCTTCGGGCGATTGGCTATAGCAGCGACGATGAACTGCGTGAGCTTTTTGAACCCTTTGACGCCGATCCAGAGCATCCCTACATCGAGGCAACGCTGGACCGTGACCTGACCAAGGATACCGAGGACGCGCTTCTGTCGATTTTCAAGAAGCTCCGTCCGGGCGATCCTCCAACGGCGGATAATGCAAGAGATTATCTCACAAATCTGCTGTTCAGCCAGCGACGCTACGATCTGGGGCGTGTTGGACGCTACAAGCTGAACAAGCGACTCGGTCTGGATGTTGATCTCGATCATCAGACTCTCACAAAAGAGGATCTCGTCGAGGTTGTCAAGCACCTCATCCTGGTCAACAATGGAGCCGAGGATCCGGACGACATTGACCATCTGGGCAACCGCCGTGTGAAGACCGTGGGTGAGTTGATCCAGAATCAGTTTCGCATCGGCCTGCTGCGGATGGAGCGTGTGGTTCGGGAACGCATGAGCAGTCGCGATCCTGATCAGGCGACGCCGATTGGCTTGATCAACATCCGACCGGTGGTGGCGGCCAACCGAGAGTTCTTCGGCGGTAGCCAGCTTAGCCAGTTTATGGACCAGACGAATCCGTTGGCCGAATTGACGCACAAGCGCCGGCTCAGTGCTCTTGGTCCGGGTGGCTTGCGGCGTGAGCGGGCCGGCTTCGATGTGCGTGATGTCCACCACAGTCACTACGGTCGCGTGTGTCCCATTGAGACCCCCGAAGGTCCCAACATCGGGCTTATCGTCTCACTGGCCACGTATGCCCGCGTGAACGACTACGGCTTCCTGGAGACACCCTACCGTCGCGTTGTCAGTCGCGTCAGTCCTGAGGTTGATCAACTGGTAAACCGCAGGCTGCGAGAGAGCGTCGTCGATCCTGAGACGGGGGAGGTCATCGCCGAGGCTGATACGCGGATCGATGAGGCCCTGGCCGAGCGCATTGCGACTGTGCCCGGCCTGGGTGACGTGGAGATCTACGCGGTCGCGACGACAGATATTGTGTACCTGTCGGCCGATGAGGAGGACAAGCTCACCGTTGCCCAGGCCAACGCCCTGTTGGACGAGTATGACGAGTTCGTCGAGCCTCGGGTGTCGGTGCGACGCCGCCAACGTTTCGTGCTGTCGCGGTCAACCAATGTGGACTACATGGATGTCTCGCCGAAGCAGATTCTCAGCATAAGTGCAGCTCTCATTCCCTTCTTGGAGCACGATGACGCCAACCGGGCTCTGATGGGATCCAACATGCAGCGCCAGGGTGTGCCGTTGATCACGCCCGAAGCTCCACACGTGGCAACGGGCATGGAGGCTCAGGCAGCTCGAGATTCTGGGCAGGTGGTGCTGGCGCAGCAGTCCGGTGAAGTCGTGAGCGTGACGTCTGAGCGCGTTATCATCCGGGACGTCGATGGCAAGGATCACGAGTATCGCCTGCGCAAGTACAGCCGTTCCAACCAGAGCACGTGTATTGATCAGCGGCCCATCGTGGAGAAGGGAGACTGGATTGTTGAAGGGAGCGTGATCGCCGACAGTTCATCGACCGACATGGGGCATCTGGCCCTGGGCCAGAATGTGCTGGTGGCGTTCCTTAGCTGGGAAGGCGGCAACTACGAGGACGCCGTCCTCATCAGCGAAGGGGTCGTTCGCGAGGATGAGTTCACGTCGATTCACATCGAGAAACACGAGGCCGAGGCGCGGGATACGAAGTTGGGACCCGAGGAGATCACGCGCGACATCCCCAACGTGGGCGAGGATGCGCTGAAGGACCTTGATGAAGACGGCATCATCCGGGTGGGGGCTACCGTCTCTCCAGGCTCTATCCTTATTGGTAAGATCACGCCCAAGGGGGAGACCGATCTGTCGCCGGAAGAGAAGTTGCTGCGTGCTATCTTCGGAGAGAAGGCCCGAGAAGTCAAGGATTCGAGCCTGCGCCTGCCGCACGGTGAGTATGGTAAGGTCGTCGATATCAAGGAATACAGCCGCGACGATGACATCGATCTGCCGGCTGGCGTGGACCACATGGTCCGCGTGTCTGTTGCTCAACAGCGCAAGGTCACCGAGGGCGACAAGATGGCTGGCCGGCACGGCAACAAGGGTGTGATTTCCAAGGTGGTTCCCATCGAGGACATGCCGTTCCTCGCTGATGGTCGGCCGGTTGATCTCATTCTTAACCCTCTGGGCGTACCGCACCGCTTGAACATCGGCCAGATACTGGAAACACACCTGGGCTGGGCCGCTGAGCGGCTCGGCTTCACTGCCCTCACGCCCGTCTTCGACGGCGCTACCGAGAACGAGATCTCCGCTGAGCTGGCCCGGGCCTGGATGATTGACCAGGCGTGGTCTGACGTTGTGGAGCAGGCATGGGACTGGCTACGGGATCAAGGGATGGATACCGAATCGCTCATCGACGACGACGAGGCGCGCCTCCTCTATCTTGAGGAATGGCTGGCTGAAGACGACATCGACTACACAGTTCTGTGGAACGACCACATCTACGCGCGTCGAATGGCGCTTCGGCGTTGGCTACGGGAGCGAGGATACGATCCATCTACCGTGCTGGTCTTCGAGGACGACGACCGACCTCTCGACGAGAAACGAGTTGCGAACGCTCGGGCGCAGCGAATCGGCCTGAAGTTGTGGCTGGAGTACACCTTGCGAGATGTAGAGGACTTCGACGTTGATCTGGAGAGCCTGGAAACGCTGGAAGACATCACCGCTGCATGTGTGCGGCTAAGCCAGCGGACCGGTATCCCCATGCCAACCACGGGCAAGATGATCTTGTACGACGGCAAGACAGGTGAGCCGTACGATCAACCGGTGACGGTCGGGGTCATCTACATGCTCAAGCTTGCTCACCTGGTGGAGGACAAGGTCCATGCACGCTCGACGGGCCCCTACTCGCTGGTGACGCAACAGCCACTGGGCGGCAAGGCGCAGTTCGGCGGACAGCGTTTCGGTGAGATGGAAGTCTGGGCGCTCGAGGCATACGGCGCCGCGCACACGTTGCAAGAGATGCTGACCATAAAGTCTGACGATGTTACAGGCCGAGTGAAGACCTATGAGGCGATTGTCAAGGGGGAGGACATTCAGGAGCCGGGTGCTCCTGAGTCTTTCCGGGTGCTTGTGAAAGAACTGCAAAGCCTGGGCCTGTCCGTCGAGGTGCTCGACGAGCACGGAAAGCGGATACCCGTTGGCAAGGACGACGGGATGGACCACCGTGCAGGCCGGCTGGGGCTCAGTCTCAAGTTGCCGGGTGGCCGGCGCCGCAGGTAATCCGACAGGGGTGGGCAGATCGCGCCCTCGTTGGGCCGCCCGCGCCGTTCTGAATTTGACACCACTATTGAAATCATGTATAATTTGTTTTTGTGGGTTGGCGCGATGTGCAGCCCATGTTTTCGTCTGATAGCGTCGTTAGAGCACGGTTTTCCGGGAGGAATCGGCTTTGCCAACGATCAATCAATTGGTCCGAAAAGGACGAAAAAAGCAGAAGAAGAAGAGCAAGGCGCCTGCGCTGCGCTATATCTACAATGCGCAGAAGGGTAAGATGAATGAGACCTCGGGCGCCCCGCAAAAGCGGGGCGTGTGTACGCAGGTCCGTACCACTACGCCAAAGAAGCCGAACTCAGCCCTGCGGAAAATAGCGCGTGTTCGACTGACAAATGGCATGGAGGTCACGGCGTACATACCTGGTGAAGGACATCGCCTGCAGGAGCACTCGACGGTACTCATTCGTGGGGGACGCGTGAAGGATATCCCTGGCGTTCGCTACCATGTCATTCGCGGTGCTCTGGACTCGACCGGGGTTGAGGGCCGGAACCGCGGACGTTCGAAGTATGGTACTAAGAAGCTCAAGTAGGTGAGGGCGGCGCTTCTGTGCAAGGGGACAAGGGGGTACGGGAGCAGAGGAGAAAGACTGACTTCTCGTTGCAGGTCATCCTTTCACCTCCGCACCTCGGCACCCTAGCCCCCTGGCTTAAATAGCGTTGCCCTGTCACGCGACAATATAGCATCCCCCTGAGAGTGGGCGTTTTGCTCGGCGTCCCTTGTTTTTTGGCTAGTTCGATTCTGGCAAGAGTTGCCCAAACTCAGAGGGATTGTTTTTGCACTAACACGACATAGGGCCGTTTTGAGGAGACAGAAATGCCTAGACGTGGACGGGCTCCCCGACGGGAGGTAGTGCCTGATCCAAGGTACGAAAGTGTGAGGGTGGCGCGCTTCATCAATAAACTGATGACGCGGGGCAAAAAGAGTGTGGCTGAGCGAATCTTCTACGCAGCCATGGATATCATTGAAGAGCGTGCCAAGAAGGCCCCACTGGAGGTCTTCGAGGAGGCCCTGCAGACCGCAACGCCGCTGCTTGAGGTGAAGCCACGGCGTGTGGGCGGTTCGACCTATCAGATCCCTATCGAAATCCGTCCAGAGCGGCGTGAGAGCCTGGCCATGCGCTGGCTGATTCAGACGGCGCGCAACCGGGCCGGCAAGTCCATGGCCGAGAAACTGGCCAATGAGCTGATGGATGCCGCCAATGGCGTGGGCGTGACGATCAAGCGCAAGGATGACACCCATCGCATGGCGGAGGCCAATAAGGCGTTCGCGCACTATCGCTGGTAGCTGAGAAACCAGGTTTCTTAGTGGATGGCCACGTTGCACACGGAAAGAGATCGTTTCAGGTCTAATGCTTGGTAAGATTGCCGAAGAAACCTGGTTTCTATCATGGGACTATGACTAGAGCATATCCGTTGTATAGGACCCGCAACATTGGGATTATCGCCCACATCGACGCGGGTAAAACGACAACTACAGAGCGCATCCTCTACTACACCGGCAAAACGTACAAGATCGGTGAAGTCCACGAGGGTACGGCGGTCATGGACTGGATGATCCAGGAGCGGGAGCGGGGCATCACGATTACGGCGGCTGCCACCACCTGCTTCTGGCGGGATCACCAGATCAACATCATCGATACGCCGGGCCACATCGACTTTACAGTAGAGGTGCAGCGGAGCCTGCGCGTTCTGGATGGCGGCGTCGTTGTCTTTGACGCCGTGGCCGGCGTGGAGCCGCAATCGGAGACGGTGTGGCGTCAGGCTGATCGCTTTGGCGTGCCACGGGTATGCTTTGTGAACAAGATGGACCGCGTTGGGGCCAGCTATTGGCGAACTATCGATATGATTCGTGAACGGCTGAAGGCAACGCCGGTGGCAGTCCAAATCCCTATCGGGGTGGAGGAGAGCTTCCGAGGCATTGTGGATTTGCTCTCGCAGGAGGCCGTCATCTATCTGGATGAGGAGGGGCTCGATCGTCAGGTGCGCGCGGTGCCAGATGACCTGCTGGATCAGGTTGTGATATATCGTGAAGAACTTATCGAGCGCATTGCCGAGACGGATGAGGAGTTGACCCTGAAGTACCTACGGGGTGAAGAGATCTCTGTCGATGAACTGCGGGACGGGCTGCGTCGCGCAACCATCGACGGCCTTCTGGTTCCGGTGCTGTGCGGTAGTGCATTGAAGAACAAAGGTGTGCAACCGTTGCTGGATGCGATTGTGAATTACTTGCCGTCGCCGCTGGAGGTCCCGCCTATCACGGGCGTGAACCCTGATACCGGCGAGACCAAGACGCGGCCGGTGGATGAGGAGGCACCGTTCTCGGCCCTCGCGTTCAAGATTGTGACCGATCCGTATGTTGGCCGGCTGGCCTACATACGTGTGTACTCTGGCATGGTCTCGACGGGCACGCGCCTGAAGAACGTCACCCAGGACAAGAAGGAGCGAATTGGCCGGCTGTTGCGTATGCATGCTAACCATCGCGAGGAGTTAGACGCCGTCTACGTCGGGGACATCGCAGCCGTTGTCGGGCCCAAGAACACCTTCACGGGCGATACATTGGCGGACCCTGATCATCCGATTCTATTGGAGTCGATTGCATTTCCTGAGCCGGTGATTTCGGTGGCGGTAGAGCCCCGGACCAGGGCTGACCAGGAAAAGCTGAGCGGCGCGCTCCGCAAGCTGTCCGAGGAAGACCCCACGTTCCGGGTTCGTACAGACGAGGAAACGGGTCAAACGCTGATTTCGGGCATGGGCGAGTTGCATCTGGAAGTTCTTGTCGACCGCATGATGCGCGAGTTCAAGGTGTGGGCGAACGTCGGCAAGCCACAGGTGGCCTACCGCGAAACGATCACCCAGCCGGCGAAGGCGGAGGGCCGTTTCATTCGGCAGACCGGTGGCCGGGGACAGTATGGCCATGCCATCGTAGAGATCGAACCCAATGAATCCGGCAAAGGTTTTGAGTTTGTGGATGCAATTGTTGGGGGTGCGATCCCGAAGGAGTTCATCCCGGCTGTTAAGCGTGGCATGCAAGAGGCGATGGAGAGCGGTGTGTTGGCCGGCTACCCGGTCGTGAATATCAAGGCGCGCCTGGTCGACGGCTCGTATCACGAGGTCGACTCCAGCGAGATTGCGTTCAAGATTGCCGGCTCTATGGCCTTGCAGGAAGCAGTTCGGAAGGGAAAGCCGGTCCTGCTCGAACCTGTGATGGAACTAGAAGTGGTCGTGCCGGATGACTACACTGGAGACGTGATCGGGAACTTGAACGCGCGACGGGCTCAGATCGAAGGCATGGAACCTCGGGGACAAGGTTTTCAGGTGATCAAGGCCACCGTCCCGCTGGGGGAGATGTTCGGCTACGCGACAGACCTGCGTTCGATGACTCAGGGTCGCGGTACGTTTACCATGGAGTTCTCGCATTACGAACAGGTACCGGGAAAACTGTCCCAGCAAGTGATTGCGAGGGGCGGCAGCTAGTCAATTGTCAATTGTGAATTGTCAATTGAGAACTGTCAAGTGTAATTCAACATTGACAATTGACAATTAAGAATTGACAATTGACAATTAGAAAGGAGCACATCAGGGTGGCCAAGGAGAAATTTGTCAGGACGAAGCCGCATGCGAACGTGGGGACGATCGGGCACGTGGACCACGGGAAGACGACGCTCACGGCGGCGATCACGAAGGTACTGGCACTGAAGGGGATGGCGGACTACTACGCCTACGATGCCATCGACAACGCGCCGGAGGAGAAGGAGCGGGGGCTGACGATTTCAATCTCGCACCTGGAGTACGAGACGGAGAATCGGCACTACGCACACGTGGACTGTCCGGGGCACGCGGACTACATCAAGAACATGATCACGGGAGCGGCGCAGATGGACGGGGCGATCCTGGTGGTGGCAGCGCCGGATGGGCCGATGCCGCAGACGCGGGAGCACGTGCTGTTGGCGCGGCAGGTGGAAGTGCCGGCGCTGGTGGTGTTCTTGAACAAGACAGACATGATGGACGACCCGGAGTTGCTGGAGTTGGTGGAGTTGGAGTTGCGGGAGTTGCTGGACAGCTACCGATTTCCGGGGGACGAGACGCCGATCGTGCGGGGGAGCGCGCTGGAGGCGTTGGAGAGCGAGTCGACGGACCCGAATGCGCCGGAGTACGCACCGATCTGGGAGTTGCTGCGGGTGATCGACGAGTACATACCGCAGCCGGAGCGCGAGATCGACAAGCCGTTTCTGATGCCGATAGAGGATGTATTCAGCATCAAGGGGCGGGGGACGGTGGTGACGGGGCGCGTGGATCGGGGGGTAGTGCACGTGGGGGACGAGATAGAGATCGTGGGGCTGTCGGATGAGATAGAGAAGACAGTGGTGACAGGGGTGGAGATGTTCCGGAAGATATTGGATGAAGGGCAAGCGGGGGACAACATCGGGGTGTTGCTGCGGGGTATAGATCGGGACGAGGTGGAGCGGGGGCAGGTATTGGCGAAGCCGGGGTCGATCACGCCGCACACGATGTTCCAGGGGGAGGTGTATGTGCTGAAGAAGGAGGAGGGGGGCCGGCACACACCGTTCTTCGATGGGTATCGGCCGCAGTTCTACATACGGACGATGGATGTGACGGGGACGGCGCATCTACCGGAAGGGGTAGAGATGGTGATGCCTGGGGACAACGTGAACCTGACGGTGGAGTTGATCGTGCCGGTGGCGCTGGAGCAGGG
>JBHHTZ010000134.1:0-8425 GCA_046753605.1 Anaerolineae bacterium | reverse complement strand
GACAACGGCAACGCGTGGTTCACGCAGAACCTGGGCTGGGTGCAGGACGCCTACGCCGAGATCAACCGCTGGAATCAGGACCCGAGCCACCAGAAGATTCGGGCGTTGCTGCTGTACCGCTGGCTCCGCCAGGGCGAAGGCGGCGACAAGTGGGGGATCAGCCAGAACCAGGGCGTTCAGCAAGATTTCGTACAGGCGCTACAGCACAGATACCGGTGGGTATAATCCTCACCCATGACGCTGCGATTGAGATTCTGTCTACTTGTCCCCGAGTTCCTGAATGGCATACGGCAATGCCAGCAGCAGATCGCCGGCCACGGCGCCCGCACTGCCCAGTTCTGCGCCCACAAGCTGGCCGACCAACCCGTGCAGGTAGCAGCCGGCAACAGCCGCCTCGAAGGCCGGCAGCCCCTGGGCTAACATCCCCACGATAGTTCCCGCCAGCACGTCACCGGTGCCGGCGGTGGCCAGGGCCGGCTCGGCAAACGGGTTGATGGTGACTCGCCCATCGGGTGCGGCGATGAGGCTGTAGGCCCCCTTCAACACGACCACCTGTCCCCATTCCGCAGCCGCTTCTCTCGCGGCTGCAATCCGGTCGGCCTGAATATCGGCGATCTCGACACCGCGCAGCCGGGCCATTTCGCCGGGGTGCGGCGTCAGAACGGCCTGCTCGACGCGCAGGCTCTTCCACCAGTCGTCGATTCCGGCCAGGTTGTTCAGGCCGTCGGCGTCGATGACCGCCGGCGGCAGGGGGGCTTCTGCCGCTTCTTTCTCGGCGCTCCCTTCCTCGACCACAGGCCTGGCGAAACCGATGTGTGCGTGCCGGCGATGCTCAGCCGTCTCGCGCAGTAAAAACGCCTCCACGAACTCCGCGGTCGGCTCCTCCTGAGTCAGCCCGCACCCGATGAGGAGAGCATCGTAGCCGGCGATCTTCTCGCGCAGCACCTTGACGGCATCGGGCGCGATAACGCCCATGTCGTGCGGCAAGACCAGATAGGTGGCCTCGGTGAGCTTTGCCGCGACGATCGGGTAGACGGGGCCAGGCAGAGCGGCCGTCACCAGCCCCGCGCCGACGCGGGTGGCGGCGGCGGCCGCCAGGTAGGCCGCGCCGGTGTAGTTGACTGAGCCGGCCACGACCAGCGCACTTCCGAACGTCCCCTTGTGAGCGTCGAGAGGCCGCGCCGGCAGCAGTTCCCGCACCATTTCCACCGTCGTCACCTCCAGATCAACGTCGGCGGAAAGCTCGGCGGGGATGTCGATGTCATCGACGATCAGTTCACCCACATCGGCAGCGCCGGGGAAGAGGAATTGGCCCTGTTTTGGAAGGCCGAACGTCACCGTCAGGTCTGCCGGCACGGTGGCCGGGTCGCTGTGGCCGGTGTCGCTGTTGACGCCGGTCGGAATGTCCACAGCGACGACCCACGGTGGATCGTCGCGCTCGGCAATCACGTCGGCGACAACGCCCAGAAGCTCCGCCAGCGTACCTCCAATGGGTCGCGTCAGCCCGGTCCCCAGAAGCGCATCGATGACGATGTCCGCCTCGTTGAGCCACTCGCGCAAAGTGGCGAAGTCCTCATCTTCATCAGCGCGCACAACAGATACGTCACGTTCCTCTACCGCGTCGAAGTTGTGATCGTCGGTGGTGTCCCGCTTCCACAGATAAACTGAGACCTGGTTTTCCAGGTCGTGCAAGTGGCGGCCGACCACCAGGCCGTCGCCGCCGTTGTTGCCCGGCCCGGTAAGGATCACGACTCGTTGGCCCTTCATCTCCCGGCGTGCGAGCATGGCATCAACCACGGCATGGCCGGCATTTTCCATCATCTGGTCGTAGGTCAGCCCGCCGGCGTCAGCCTGCTTCTCAATTCGACCCATTTCTGCGGCTGTGGCGACTTTCATGGCTACATCCTCCAAATCTGACGATTGCATCTCCTAAACCCGCGGGAGGTACACCATCACCCCTCGTCGAGCAGGCCCGTCATCCCGTTGAACTGCTCGATCAGCCCGTCAATCTCCTCGACTTGGCGGTGTATGCTGCTCCAGTAGTCGCGGTCGTACCACTGAGCCTGAATCTCGTCGTAGGTCTTGCCCTGCTGCTCAACCCAGGTGAAGTACTTCAGGTTGTGGATGCGCCGGCGATCCCAGTAGCCCAGTTCCTCCACGTAGTCCGTCGTGCAGCCCAGCAGGTAGCGGTGGTAGTCCGCCGCCGCGTCCAGCTCGGTGTATTCGCCGTGCTCCGCGTGCAGCTCCTCCAGCCGGCTCTGGTACAACTCCATGGAGTCGGTGAAGACGGTCAGCACGATGTCCTGCTCGCCCAGTTCGTACCATTTGGCAAACTTGATCGAAGAGAGCACGTTAGCGATGCTGGAGATGCCCAGCAGGTCCAGTTGATCCACCACCGTCGCCGGCACTCCCTGACGGACCAGGTAGGCGCGGCCAGCCGGCTCGTTGAACAGCCGCACCAGGCTGACGCACGCCTCATCGTCGATAGCCATCACCAGGTCGGTGTTCTTGATGTTGTGGATCCAGGGGACGTGCTTGTCGCCGATGCCCTCGATGCGGTGCCCGCCGAAGCCGTTGATGAGCAGCGTGGGACACTGGAGCGCCTCGCTGGCGGCCACCTTGCTGGTGGGGAAGACCTCTTTCATGTAGTCGCCGCAGCCGATGGTGCCGGCGGACCCGGTCGTCAGAACCACGCCGCGATACTCGTCGCGGGGACCCATCTCCCGCTCCAGGACTTCCTCCATCGCGTGGCCGGTGACCTCGTAGTGCCACAGGTGGTTGCCGAACTCGTCGAACTGGTTGAAGATGACGATGTCGTCGCCGCGCGTCTCCATCAGTTCCCAGCACTTGTCGAAGATCTCCTTGACGTTGCTCTCACCACCGGGCGTGGTGATGACCTCGCCGGCGATTTGGGAGAGCCACTCGAAGCGCTCGCGACTCATCTCTTCGGGTAGAATAGCGATGGAGTGACAGCCCATCAGGGCCGAATCGTAGGCCCCGCCGCGACAGTAGTTGCCGGTGGAGGGCCAGGCAGCCATCTGGGAGGTAGGGTCAAACTGACCGGTGACCAGTCGTGGCACCAGGCAACCGAAAGCAGCACCCACCTTGTGAGCGCCGGTGGGGAACCATTTGCCGACCAGCGCGATGATTCGGGCATTCACACCGGTCAGTTCCCTGGGAAGCTCCAGATAGTTGACGCCGCCGTAGCCGCCGCCCTCGGCGACCGGCTCGTTCTTCCAGGTGATGCGGAACAGGTTAAGCGGGTCTACATCCCACAGGCCGGCGTTCTTCAGTCTGGCTTTGATGCCGGCTGGAATCCGTTCGGGATTCTTTTGCTGTGCGAATGTGGGAACAATGATGTTGCGTTCCCTGGCACGCTGTACAGCTCGTTGCAGTGCTTCTTCGTGTATGGACAGATCAATCATTCTTGTGTCTCCATTTCAGGTCCCCTTGGGGAAATCTCCTTTTCAAACTTGAACGCTCGCGGTACTGCTTGTCAATGATGATGCTGCCTATTGACACCAGGTTCTCTTTAGGATGCCTCGGCGCGATGACTATGATGCCGACAGGTCCCTCGATTCCTTCGACACAGACGGCGAACCACTCCTCATACGGTTCGGCTGCCGGCCTGGCCTGAAACAGCAAGAGAGCTTCATCATACGAGATGCCATGTTCGAGGCCCGTTGCTCCAAAATTGTCTGGATCATTCCACCATTGGTGAATAACGGGCATATCTTCTTCTCGGATTGACCGGAGATATACGTTTCCGTTCATTGATAATCGTCCGACTGAGCAGTCAGCAATTCTCGCTCAATCTCTTCAATCAGGAAAGGCAGGTTGGGCTGGGTGAAACTCAACCCAGGAGCCGGAATGCGAGTATGTTTGATGTCAGGAGGGATGTGCTTATGATGAGGAAGGGTGGACGCCAGTGTAAGGTCATTCGGATGTGGCCACGAGTCATGCCAATACAACTTTTCCTTGCCAGAGTAGCCGGCACGACAGTAGTCAACAGCTTCGGGGAGGGGGCTTTGCGTGAAAGGAGGGTAGCACCGTGATATTTCGTAACGGTACTCTTCAATGACACCCTCCTGAAAGTTCAGAAGTTCGTAGACGCACAGTACGAGATCGTCGCCGAAAGCGACCAATCCTGTCAACCGGGCGGTGTCTAGACCAGGCGGCGCCAGCACAAGCGTGCTGAAGTGAATGGAAGGATAGTGATCCGGCAGCGTATACACCAGTCGCTCGTACTGCGCGCGAACCAACATGACGTATCACTCAGGCAGCGACGAGAGTTCGTCGCAATTGTTCTGGAAGTGATTGCCGGCGCAACAACTCTCGATAGGCTTGCTCACGCTTCAGCCATATCTTGTAGAGGCCGTGCCACTCAAGAAAGTCATGGAAATATGGTTCTTCACCATCATCAAACTCAGATAGTTCACCGGATTGCATCGCTTGACAGAAATCACGTGATAAGACACCGTACCTATCCTCAAACACCCTCAACTGCCATTCTATCCAATGGATCTCACGAATTAGCTCTTGTAGTTTCATTGGTCTTATCCTCATACATCCCGCTTTGACACCCGGGCCTCAAACCACCACCCAATTCTCTACCGGACACTTTTCGTCCAGCGCCGGCCGAGTAGGAGCGACTTGGGTTGAGCCTGCCGAAACCAGACGTATCGAGGCCAAGCGGGTTGCCCGTAGAGCCGCTCGCTTGATTTCGATACGCTTCGCTACTCAATCGGCGCTCGCTTTCTCGTATTGGATATGCCTGTGCCAGGAGTGTCCGGTAGCAAGCCACCCAATTGGCTGAATTATAGTATTGAGACAGCACACAGGCAACTGCTCAGTTTCAGAAAGCTGAGCCTAGCGCTTCCTTCACCGCATCCAACGCCGGCGCTACACGCAGCGGCTCATCCACGGACTGCATGGCCGCCCGCACATCCTTCAGGCCGCTGCCGGTGGCCAGCACCACGATGCGCTCTTCGGGATCGACGAGGCCCTCTGCCACCGCTTTGACCAGACCGGCATACGCCGCAGCGCCGGCCGGCTCCGCAAACACACCGCATCCCCGGGCCAGCGCCGGAATCGCCTGCAAAATCTCCGCGTCCGACACGGCGATGTAGGCGCCATCGGTTTCCCGCACGGCTCGCATCGCCTTCACGCGATCGCGGGGCAGGCCGGCGGAGATGCTGTCGGCGATGGTGTGGGCATCGATGGGCGTCATCTCGGCCGGATCGATGCCGTCCTTCCAGGCGTGGTACATCGCCGCCGAGCCCTCGGCCTGGACGCCCATCAGCCGGGGCATCCGGTCGATCCAGCCCAGCGCCATCAGGTCCCTCAAGCCCTTGTGCAGCCCGCCGATGATGCAGCCATCGCCCACCGACACGAAGATGCGGTCCGGCGCTTCCCACCTCAACTGCTCGCAGATTTCGTAAGCGGCCGTCTTCTTGCCCTCGGTCATGTATGGGTTGTAGCCGGTGTTGCGATTGTACCAGCCGTACTCGTGAGCCGCTTCCAGGCACAGCTCGAAGGCGTCGTCGTAGGTTCCTTCCACCAGCAGCACGGTGGAGCCGAAGACCAGCAACTGGGCGACTTTCGCCTCCGGAGCCGAGGCCGGCACGAAAATCACGTTCAGTTGATCCACGCTGGCGCACAAGCCCGAAAGGGCCGCGGCCGCGTTGCCGGTGCTCGCCGTGGTGATGATCTCGGCGCCGGCCTCCCGCGCCTTCACCACCGCGATGGCGCTGGCGCGATCCTTGAACGACGCCGTTGGCTGCCGGCCATCGTCCTTCACCCACAGGTGGCGCAGTCCCAGCGCCTCCGCCAGGCGCGGCGCGCGGTACAGAGGGGTCCAGCCCACCCGCAGCGGCGGCAGCGGACTGTCCGGCTCGATGGGCAACAGCGGCCTGTAGCGCCAGATGCTGTCGTCGCGGTTCACCGCCAGGTCCTCGCGCGTGATCGTGCCGGCGATCCGCTCGTAGTCGTACTGAACGTCCAGAATGCCCTCGTTGCCGTGCTTCGGACAAACGTACTGGACCTCAGCCGGCGCATACTCCGCCCCACACAGGACACATTTCAAGCTTGTGACATGCTGCATGAATACACTCCATTCGGCAGGAACTCAAGGGAACTCCGAGGAACTCAGGGGAACTCAGGGGAACTCAGGGGAACTCCGAGGAACTCAGGGGAACTCCGAGGAACTCTTGCATTCTTTGAGTTCCTCCGAGTTCCCGTCAGTTCTTCTCAATCCACGTCCCCGTCTCTCCGCCCAACGCCCGCGCGATGTTTGCAGGGTCTGTGATCAGTGCCTGGCCACCGCCGGCCTCCAGGAACTGAATGCACGCCTCGACCTTGGGCTTCATGCTGCCGGGGGCGAAATGCCCTTCCTGCAGGTACTGTTTCGCCTCGGCAACCGTCATGCGGTCGAGCCACTGCTGATTCGGCTTGCCAAAGTTGATGGCAACCTTCTCCACAGCCGTCGAGATCAGGAACAGGTCAGCCTGAATTCGCCGCGCCAGCAGGCCACTGGCCAGGTCCTTGTCGATGACGGCAGCCACCCCACGCAGTTCCCCCTTCTTGTTGCGTACGACAGGGATTCCCCCACCGCCCACGGCGATCACGATCCACCCCTGGCGGACCGCACTGCGGATGGCATCTTCCTCCAGAACCTCCATCGGTTGAGGGGAGGGGACGATGCGCCGCCAGCCGCGGCCGGCATCTTCCACCACCGGCCAGCCCTCATTCGCGAAGTGCTGCACCTCCTCCTCCGTCAGGAAGCCGCCGATAGGTTTGGTGGGGTGCTGGAAAGCCGGATCATCGCGATCCACCAGCACCTGGGTGACGATGGTCTGCGCCCGGCGGTCCATCCCCCGGCGGGTGAATTCGTTATCCAGCGCCTGTTGCAGCATGTAGCCGATGGAGCCCTGAGTATCGGCCCCGATGACATCCATGGGCGTGGTGTGGAGTTCGTGGGCCGCCAGTTCGTTGCGCCGCAGGATGAAGCCGACCTGCGGGCCGTTGCCGTGGGTGACGACCACATCCCACCCCTGCTGAATCATATCCGTGATGTGGGTGCAGGTCTCCCGCACGGCATCCCACTGAAACTTTACGGCGGTGTGTTGCTTGTCCTTGATCAGTGAATTGCCGCCGATGGCAACTACCGCTACTTTGTGATGTGCGTTAGTCATTCAAGCCTCCAACAAAAGTCAATTTCAGCGTATTGCGTACTGCGTATTGCGTAAGGCTCATTCACGCAATACACAGTACGCAATACGCAGTACTTCGTCTTACCGCATCGTCAACGCCATGACCGCCTTCTGCGCGTGCAGCCGGTTCTCGGCCTCGTCGAAGACCACGGACTGCGGGCCGTCGAGGACGGCGTCGGTGACTTCGATGTTGCGGTCCGCCGGCAAACAGTGCATGTAGATGGCATCCTCTTTGGCCAGACTCATCCGTCGCTCGTCGGTGATCCAGTCCTGGTATTTTTCCCCGATGCGCGCCGATTCCTCCGGGTCCTCGGTGGTGAGGAGGCAGCCCCACGACTTGGGGTAGACGACGTCGGCGTCCCGGAAGCCGGCATCGAAGTCATCCATAATCTCGAAGTCGCCGCCGGACTTGCGGGCATTCTCCCGCGCCTGATCCAGGATTTCGGGCATCAGCCTGTACTCCGGCGGATGCACGAGCCGCACATTCATGCCAAAGCGGGTCATCAGCAAGACCAGGGACTGGGGCACGCTGATCGGTTTCTGGTAGCTGGCGGCGTAGGCCCAGGACACGGCGATCGTCTTGCCTCGGGGGTCGCCCTTCTTTTCGATGATAGTCATCAGGTCGGCCAGGATCTGGAAGGGGTGGTAGAAGTCGCACTGCATGTTCAGCACCGGCACGCGGCTGGCCTTCGCGACGCCTCGGATGTACGCGTTGCCAACTCCCCAGTCTACCTGGCGGATAGCCAGGCCGTCGTGGTAGCGTCCCAGAATCTCGCCAATCTCCCTGGCGGTGTCGCCGTGGGCGATCTGTGTGGTGCGGGACTCGATGAAGGCGGCGTGGCCGCCCAGTTGGGCCATGCCGGCCTCGAACGAAGCCCGGGTGCGGGTGCTGGAGAAGAAGAACAGCATGGCCAGCACCCTGTCTCGCAAAAGCGGATGTGGTACTCCCAGCGCGCGCTGGCGTTTCAGGTCGAAGGCAACATCCAGCGCCGTCTCGATCTCTTCCTTCGTCCACTCCTGGGTCGTGATCATGTCACGACCACGCAGGTCCGTTTGCATGAGCTACATCCTCCAAGACTTGTGAATTAGTTCTCTCAGGAAAACACTTTGACTCGTAGTAACGACTTATGAAGTTTGAGAAAATAATCAGGGTACTGATCCCGACAGGCCCGCCCGCCGATGAAGCGACGTCCTGATGGTTCGACAGGCTCACC
>JBHHTZ010000133.1:0-8431 GCA_046753605.1 Anaerolineae bacterium | reverse complement strand
TCGGCGCGGCGCAGGTAGGCTCGTCGGCCATGCCGTTCAAGCGCAACCCTGTCGGCGCCGAGAACATCGATAGCCTGGCCCGTCTGGTGGCCTCGCTGCCGCGCGTCGCCTGGGACAACATGGCCCACAGCCTGCTGGAGCGGACGCTGGACGACTCGGCCAACCGGCGCGAGGTGTTGCCGGCCGCCTTCCTGGCCACCGACGAGATTCTGCGTAGAGCCACTCGCCTGCTGGCTGGACTGCACATCGACGCGCGGGCGCTGGCGCGTAACCTGGAGCGGTATGGCGCCTTCGCCGCCACCGAGCGAGTGCTGATGAAGGCCGTGAAGGCCGGCGGCGACCGTCAGGCGCTGCACGAGGTGATCCGCCGGCACTCGCTGGCGGCCTGGGAAGCGGTGGCCGCCGGCCAGCCCAACCCGCTGCCCGATCGACTGGCCGGCGACAAGGTGATCACGCAGTTCCTCCACTCCGACCGTGTCCACGAGCTACTGGATGTGGAAAATTACGTGGGAGACGCGCCGGACAGGGCCCGGAAGCTGGCTGAACGGGTGCGAAAGCTGCTTCACGTTTGAAGCGGAGTCGCGGCCAGGCCACGATCCACTCTGACAACGCCCATACGCCTACCACTGTTTTTGGCGCGTAGTGACGACTTCAGTCGTTATTTCCGCTCAACACAGCAGAAGTCGTTACTCTCGACTTTGGCCATTTTGAGGAGTGAGCACGCCTACGTGCGCACGGGTCACAAGATACGGCACGTGGGCGTGCCTTACTCCTCAATATATTGTGGTATCGGCAAAATGGCCAAAGTCGAGGTTACTACAAACCCAAGATGTTTTTCTGAACATCTAGTGCAACGACTTGTGGGAAGACCTGGTCGAGGAACACGTCTACCACAACCGGATCGAACTGCTGTCCGGCGTGCCATCGCAACTCTGCGCCAGCGTGATCCAAGGTAAGTGTCGGGCTGTGCGGTCGCTGGCTGCGCATGGCCTCGAAGGCGTCAGCTACGGACAGAATGCGCGCTCCCAAAGGGATCTCTTCGGCGGCCAACCCTACCGGGTAGCCGTCGCCGTCATAGCGCTCGTGGTGATGACACACAATACGCGCCACTTCCTCTAGCCCTGGAATCTCGCGCAGCATTTGATAGCCTATCTCCGGATGTTGTTTTACGATGACCCAGTCGTCATCCGACAGTGAGCCCGGCGTGTTCAGGATATCTGTTGGGATGAAGCTCTTGCCGACATCGTGCAATAGGGCGCCGAGTGAGATAGTATCTACTGCCTGTTCAGACAGATTCATGGCCCAGGCAATCCGTCGTGCCAGAATTGCCGTCTGTTTCACGTGTGCCATTGTCTCGGTTTGAAGCTTTGTCAGCATCGTCTCAATATCCTTGATCCCCTTGTACGCCAACCGGCTGTGGCCGTTTCGAGAAGATACTACTGACCGGCGTAAGCATTCGCCATTTCGTATCACCAACTCACGTGCGAGGATCATCCGCTCGAAACGGACATCGTCGAATGATTGGGAATCCATATCGCTTTTCTCCTCCTTCTGTGTCAGGTTGGGTTTGTTGATTAGGCGTACTAATATCGTTCGAGCAGCAGGATGGGCAATAGCACCTCCAGCTTGGGATCGCCCTCGATGGGCACGTTGGCGGTCATGACAACCTGGCCGGCCTGGTCCGCTCCCCAGTGTGTCCGGTTGCCGATGAAGCTGAGCAGCGGGGCTTCCGTCGCATCACTGCCGGCGTACACCCGGTGCTCTGAGATGGTGTAGATGGCAACGCCGGCGCCCGGGTACGGGCCACGGTAAATGCGGCCGTCTGAAAATGTGTACTGAATCTCATTGGTGATTGTCCGGAGCAAGCACATATCGTCGATAGTGAACACAGATGGGTTTGTCGTGTCCGGCCCCACCCACACCTGGTTGTTGTCAATTGTGTAGGCGACAGGCGCACCCAGGTCCGGGCCGGCATGGAGCCGGATCGGCACGGTCCCAGGCAGCCTGATGAGGAGCGGTAGCAGCATCCTGTGGGGAGAGCTATCGTCCTCCAGACTCCCGGCCCGGAAAGGCGGCGCCGGCCCGTCCCCAGACACCATCAGGTTGAAAGCCACTTCGACTACGAATATCGCAGCGAGTAGATTCCTCATCGCCTCATTGCTCTCTGCCAATCGGCCGCACGTATTTGGAGAGTGCGCCTTCTGAGCGTATTGCCGGGCGCTCAGAAAGCTGGGCTTCGACGGTAATCCGCCGGCCATTCCGCACGACGTCCAACTTGACCCTGTCACCAACGGCATGGCGTGCGACCAGTCGATTCAGATCCGATTGGCTCCGCACAGGCTGCCCGTCGAGAGACAGTATGATGTCACCACCTGACCGCTGCACACCGTAGGCAATTCGCGCGGGCTGTCCGCCGGCGCGCAGGCCCATCTGGGCGGCGGGTGAGTCGGGCTGGACATCCTCGACCAGCAGCCCGTGACCCACCGGAAGGTGAAGCCGCCGGGTCAGTGCTGCGTCGATTGGCCGGCCACTGACACCCAGGAAGGGGTGCTGGATGTAGCCTTGCAAAACGAGCGCTCTGGCGACTCGAAAGGCGGTGCTGCCGGGAATCGCAAAACCGATGCCGACCGAACCTGCTGAGGGTGACTCGATGCGCGTGTTGATGCCGATCACTTGACCGCTGACATTGAGCAGAGGCCCGCCTGAGTTGCCAGGATTGATAGCCGCATCCGTTTGGAGCACCCCCTCCACGTCCGGTGCGTACGGATCGTCGCTTAACAGTTGTCGGTTGACAGCGCTGATGTGCCCAACTGTCAGAGAATGGGACAGCCCGAACGGGCTGCCGATAGCGATGGCCAGATCGCCAACTTGCATCCTGGTGGAATCGCCGAAGTTCGCCACGGCCAGGCGCTCAGGTGAGACATCCACCCGGAGGACAGCCAGGTCGGTTGCCACGTCAAAGCCGACCAGGGTTGAAGGCACCTGTCCAAGTCCGGGCAACTGAACGACGATGTCCTGATCATTCTGTGCTCCCTTGATCACATGGTAGTTGGTCAGCACATAGCCGGCCCTGTCGAAGACCACGCCGGAGCCGGTGACGCCGGCTGATTCCACCTGGATGTTAGCCACGGCCGGGCCTATCCTCTCGTAGACGAGACTGATGGCTGCATCACCGGTTTGCCCCTGCCAGACGAGAAAGCCGGCGGCCAGTATCGTGACAGCGAGAAAGCCGGCCAGGGCCGTCAGCAGGACCAGCCGGCGGGTTGTCGCCTCTTCGGCCTGCCCGGCTCGATAGCCCTCCTCGCGCGCAAGTTGCATGAGTCGCACGAGGGCGGCAGACTTCTCACGCTGTTGCCCAGCAGTCCACGAGAGAGCAAATCCGTCTTGTACTTGCGGTTTCACGATACTCATGAACTCCAGTGGCTGATGACAATGGACCATATTCCTCACTCTTGAAGCTCCAATGCTCGTCGTTCCTCACTACTCTCGGTCAAGCGGTATTTATACTATTGATTGTTTAATAAGTATTGTATCTACCGCAGTGTACCACAGAAGCTGATGAATGTCAATCCTCCTGATCTGGTGATTACCCACAAGTCCATTTTGGCTCATCTTGACCAGCCAGCGCAGAGTCCCATCGCCGCTCATGTCTGCGGAAATGGCCATCATTACATCGCCATTTCTGACCATTCTCGAGATGTGGGTAACTCGACATTGTTAGATTACGCCGCCGGCAGGCCCTCACCCCCCTAGCCCCCCTCTCCCAACTCTGGGAGAGGGGGGAACTGGACTCCCCTCCCCCAGGTTTTGGGGGAGGGGCTGGGGGAGGGGGCCTACGCGCGGCTAAGTTAACAATGTCAAGGTAATCACCAGAATTGAGGATTCGACTCGCAACTTGACCCAGGAATCCCTGGACTGGATGAACGTTGAGTTGGTACTCTTGTAACATCGTGTCTCGACCTTCGTTCAACTGTATCACCGATCTGATCTCTACGTATATGAACGAAGGCCGGGCTGAATTTCTGGTATGAGGGCCCAGCAAAAGGCCCCTGGCGGAATGCCAGGGGCCTGGTGGGCAGGGGGTCACGTCAGATGGCTATGGCGGGCAGACATTGGCCGGCAGCAACGTCCCCGGAAGGTTGACGACGCCGGCCCCCAGGAACGGGCTGCCAACTGGATTCGCAGCGCCGGCGTAGATCGCGTGTGCCACCTGAGCCGGGGACAGATTGCATCCCCGCAAGTCGGACTCTTGAAGAGTTAGCGCCGCCAGCCCGCTGACCAGTGGAGTGGCAAACGAGGTGCCGACCCAATAGACATAGCGTGTGGCGCTGTTGCGTGCCACACTGATCAGACACGCCTCGGGATGCTCTGGACCACACGCGGGTATTCTGCATGGCTGGTCGCCGTCACCGCCTGGTGCGGCCACGTCTCCTGCGTTGGAGAAACAGCCCCGCGCTCTCTTGATGTTGCTCGCTGCAACGCCGATGACGGCGGTCTCATCGGCCGGTATCTCCATGGAGAGCGGCGGCAGAATCCGATTGCCCTGCTCGTCGGCGGAGTCGTTGCCGGCCGCCGCCACCACGACACCGCCGTGATCCACCGCCTTTTGCACGGCAAGTTGCAGGGATTTCACCTCCTCAGGCAAACCGAATCTTGTCGGGCACTCTGGCTGGTGTACGCCCAGACTCAGGTTGAGGACCGTGCCGTGCAAGGTGTTGCCCCCTTCCTCGAGCGTCTCGTTGACAAAGGCATCGATGGCCCGCTCGATGGTGAAGAGATCCCCACAGCCGTCCTTCTCGAGAACCCGGATCAGTTGGATTTCGCTGTGGGGTGCGATGGCATGGGCCAGCCCCGCCACAAACAGGCCGTGATTGCTAATGTCCTGAGTTTCCCGATCCAGGCCGGCGTCCTTCCGATCTGGCCCGGGGCACGTGGGCGCGGAGGCCGGCGTGTAGTGCCAGACCGTCAGCGGCGGCTCCGCCGCGATGGAATCCCCAAACACGTCCCCCATCAGTTCGTGGAAACGGAAGCATCCCACACACTTGTCGTTGCCTCCGACTTCCTCGAAGGGCGAGGAGTCGAACACAGCGATTCGGATACCGTCCCCCTTGAATTCGATCAGGCGGTTGCCCGTGTTGTCAAATAGCTTGATGCCGGCGTCTCCAAGAGCCCACTGGGTTCGGAAATCGGTGGCCGGCGCTCCGGCCAGCCCTCCGCCCGGCAGCCCCGTCCACTGACCATTCTGGGTCCAGGGACTGCCTGCGCCGTCCCAGCCGGCCGGACTGATGTGGTAGTTGGGGTCAGCGAAGATAGTTGACCTGGTCTCAGCGCTGATCTCATTGATCTCGCAGACCACCTGTTCCACGGTCTTTCCGTTGCCGATTTGAAACTGGCTAATCGATGTCTCCGCATCCAGCTCAATCGTGGCTAACTGCTCCAACGCGAGATCTGGGATCCGTGTGAACAGCGCGTCGATGTCTTTCGAGCTACCACTGACGATGACCTGATCCTCGATGTAGATCAGTCCCAGAAATGGTGGATAGACGAGCTCTTTGCCTTCTGGTATCTTCGCCTGCTCCGCCCGGCCCCGGTTGCTGCGATCCATGCACTCACGCTGGATCATTTCAAGCCTGGCTTCAGATAGGGTGGGGCCTGGTACGGAGATGCCTTCCTGGGCCGGCGTGGTGACAACCGATGGGCCGGGGGGTTCGGTAGCCACCGGTGGGCCGGGGGGTGCAGTTGGTGGTGCGCATCCCCACACGATCCCGAAAAGCAGGCAGAGCAAACACGAAACCCAGGCCATCCGTCGTATGTCACGCATTGCGAATCCTCCTTTGCTGTGCGCCTGTAACGCCTTCGGCGCGACTACGCGCTATAGAGACCCTGCGTCTCCTACCAGGAAGAACGGCGCCCAGAAATATGGGTGAGCCCACCATTCTCCCTCCAGGTCATTGCCCAGGCCCCCGCCCCGAATAAAGTGTAGTTGGGCCTGGCGCAAGGCTGCGCCCTTGGTTGAGCCTTGTGCCAGCTTCTCGTAGAAAGTCTCCATGATCTGCGCCGTGGAACGATCCTCGACGGCCCACTGGCTCAGCACCAGGGAAGCAGCGCCGGCATACAGAAACGCCCGCATCAATCCCAGTAGCTCATCACCCCCGCCGACCACGCTCTGGCCCGTCTGGCAGGCGCTCAGCGTGACCAGGGACGCCTTCAAGTGCAGGTTGAAGATATCCAGAGTGGTAAGCCAGCCATCGGCCAGAGCAAGGCCGGAGAAGAGGGGGTTGTCGGGCCGGAAATCGCCGTGGGCCGCCACGTGGAGGATGCGACAGTCCCGCGATCCCTCCAACAGCCGCGCCAGAGTTGCTTCCTGCTCTACCAGAGCCTGGCTGCCCAGGAGAGCGGCGATCGACTGCGCTTCCTGGACAGCGTACGGTAACATGCCGCCATAGGAATGACCGACGGCAACGAAACCTGAAGAAGCTGACCTGGCCTCGGTAACGTAGCGCAAGAAGCTGGCACCAGGAAGGTAGGTGATTTCGTGGTGTTCCAGCAGGAACGCCTCTCCGTCGTGCAGAGCGTGAAATGGCAGGTAGTGCAGCGGCCCGTGGGGCACGATGATGAGTTGCGGGTAGAGGGCCAGCGTGTCAGCCAGTGGCGCAATGAGAGCGGTGTACAACTGTTGCAATAGCCCCCTCGCATTCTTCGTCAGGCCGGCGATCCTGCCCGGATCGCTCCGGGAGGCGGCCCTCAGATTGAGCCACAGGAGTTGCAGCAGATGCTTGATCCGTGCCAGGTCGACGGGCAGGCGTACTGCCTGCGCTGTTTCGGTTGTGAGCAGGAAGGCGGCCAGCTCGCCGTGCACGGTGAAATACTCCAGCAACAACGTATCATCCGACAGGTAGGGTTGGACGGGCTCCGTGCGGACCTGCCAGAGCGCGGCGTCGCGGGCGTAGTCGGCGTTGCGAATCAGCAGCCTGTGCCACAGATCCTCAATCCGCTTTTCCAGAGTCAGAACCTCGTGTTGTACTTGCTGCCGGTTGCCGTTCGCCGCCGGCCAGCCCTTTGCCTTGAACTCTTTGCTCCCCTCCCACCGGCGGTACAACCAATCGCGCCGGCTACGCAGACGCATCAGCTCTTCCACCAGGGGGCCGTCCTCCGAACTCCTGGCCTGAATGCTCAGATCAACCCGGTAGGCCAGCATGTCGAGCAGGGTGCGGGACTTGGCCCGTTCCGCGTACTCGAGACCCTGGAGCGACCGATCCAGATCGAGGCACAGTCCGACGACGTCTTCGTAGACGGCCTGCTTGTCCTCCAGAAAGCCGGCGCGGAACTCGATCATCATCCGTCCCCGCAGTCGCTCCAACTGCTCGATAGCCCGATCATACTCACTCAGTGCCCAGTGAGGGTCGCCCCGAGCTTCGGCCAGCGCACCCAGGAGATGCCGGCATTCGTATGTCAGCGCGGGCACATCTTTGGCCTCGCCGACGGCCAACGCCTTGTTGACCAGGCGGTAAGCCAGATCGTGTCGATCCAGGGCCGCCGCAGCTCGCGCAGCGACCAGACAGGCCTGTGCTTCCTGGAACGGCAGGTCATGTTCCTGGAACACGCCGGCACACGCCTGGGCGGTCGCCAGGGTTTCCTCAAATCGTCCTTGATGATGTAACACGGCGGCCGTCTCCAGGTCCGTGCGAGCGATCCAGAGACGATTGCCTTCTTCTTCGAACAGGTGTCGCGCCTCAGTCAGTGACGCCAGCGCCTCGGCATATCGATGCAGGCCGGCCAGCGCCGCTGCCTGGTTGAGGATCGCCTCGGCTGCCTCGCGACGCCGGCCCAGCTCGGTGAACCTGGTGCGTATCTGCTGGCACTTGTGAAGGGCGTCGCTGAAGCGCCGCAATTGTAAGAGGCAGCCACTGATCACCAACTCGACATCAATGGCATCAGACTGCCGGCCATCAGACAGAAAGACATCCCGCGCCTGGTCCAGCAGTTCCAGTGCCTCGTTGTATCGACCCAGCACGAGGTAGGTGTACGCCAGGTCCTGTTGTGCGCGCCCCATCTGAGGTTTCTGGTCCAACCGGGCCGCTATCTCGCACGCCCTCTGGCTGGCCTCGATTGAGGCGTTGAACCGGCCCAGGTTGCGCAGAACGATGGCCCGGTTCCCCTCGACCACCGGCAACAAGCCTTCCCCCTCAGCGCCCAGCCGATGGTAGACCTCCTTGGCTCGATCAAACATAGCCAGCGCCTTCGCGTCCTCTCTCTGACGGCCGTGTACCACTGCCAGGTTCATAGTCAGGCTGGCAAGTTGGCGCAACTCATCGTGGGCTTCTAGAATGCGGCCGGCCCACTGGCCAATCTCCAGCGCTTCGCTGTAGCGACCTAGCAGGGCCAGAGAAAACACCTTCCCTACCTGAGCATTGGCCTGGTCAACCAGCCG
>JBHHTZ010000132.1:0-8492 GCA_046753605.1 Anaerolineae bacterium | reverse complement strand
CCGTGGTGAGCCTGTCGAACCATCAGGACGTCGCTTCATCGGCGGGCGGGCGACGCTGGCGAAACGAACCTCGTTTGGCTAGACATTACCCGATTAAGTTGTCAAAGTTTATCAGTCGTTTCTGGCGATCTAAACGACTGAAGTCGTTACTACGAATACGAGTCAAAGGATGATGGGAGTTCAAGAATGCGACGGTTCTTTGTAGGACTGGTGGTTGGCGTGGCAGTTGGCTGGGTGGCAGCCCGATGGCGGTTCGGCCGAGCCGGCCAGGTCATCCAGATGGGGGAGGGGGCCGATGCGGTGCAGATTCCGCTGCCCGATCTGCCGTGGGGTAGCGACGCCGAAGACGAGGTCCCTGGGGTCGAACTGGTTGTTGTGGGGTCTGCTGAGCCGGCCCAGGATGTTGAGGAAGACGTCCTCGCTCACGCCCGGCGGGCCATTGACGGCGAGGAAACACTGATAGCCTATTGTGCCCGATGCCGTGCGAAGCGGCCAATTCAGGACCCAGAGCCGGCGGCGACTTCAGATGGCCGGCCAGCCGTCCGTGGCGTCTGTCCTGAGTGCGGCGCCAACACGTTCCGCTTCGTCAGTTATTGAAGCGGGGCTGCTATCACCCGATGTACCAGAGGTGGCGGCTCGACTGGTTGATCGCTCCAGGTATAGGCATTCAGTAGTCGCTGGCGGGCTGCTGTCAGGCTGTCTTCATCGGCTGCGTGGAGCGTGAGCAGGCGCTCGCCGGCCTGAACCGTGTCGCCAACCTTTGGCCCGAACACGATTCCCACGCTGTGATCGATGGGATCGCCCTTCTTCTCGCGGCCGGCCCCCATCATCACGGCCGTCAGTCCGACCTCCATCGCGTCGATGCCGGCAACCACCCCGGAGCGCGGCGCCGGCACATCCCTCACCAGGTTGGCCTGGGGCATAATTCTCGGATTGTCGGCCACCGAGGGATCGCCCCCCTGGGCCTCGATCCAGCGTCGAAACTGCTCCAGCGCCGCGCCACTCTCGATGAGGTCGTGGAGGATGGTGCGCGCCTCTGCTGTGTCCTGGGCTTTTCCACCCAAAACCAGCAGGTGGGCGGCAATGACTGTGCAGTGTTTGGTGAAGTCGGCCGGCCCCTCACCCCGCAGCGTTGCAATCGCTTCTTCGACCTCCAGAGCATTCCCCACCGCCTGGCCCAGCGGTTGGCTCATGTCCGACACGATAGCCGACACCTTGCGACCGACGCCCTGTCCAATGGCCGCCATTTTCTCGGCCAGTTGCACTGCCTCGGCCTCCGTTCGCATGAAAGCGCCCCGACCGACCTTGACGTCCAGAACAATGGCGTTTGCGCCTGATGCGATTTTCTTGCTCATGACCGAGCTGGCGATGAGGGGGATGCTCTCAACCGTGGCGGTGACGTCGCGGAGGGCGTACAGTTTGCCATCGGCCGGCACCAGGTCGCCGGTTTGGCCGGCCACAGCCAAGCCGACTTTCCGCACTTGCTCCAGAAACTCCTCGCGTGTTAGCGGAACTTTGTAGCCGGGGATCGATTCGAGCTTATCCAGCGTGCCGCCGGAGAACTCCAGACCGCGACCACTCATCTTGGCCATGGGAAGCCCAGAGGCTGTTACCATCGGCCCGAGGGCGATGGTCGTCTTGTCTCCCACGCCGCCGGTGGAGTGTTTGTCAACGATGACGGGACCGATGTCGCTCAGGTCTAGCATCTCGCCGGACTGAGCCATGATGAGCGTCAGGTCTGTGGTTTCGCGGTCCGTCATGCCGCGCCAGACCACGGCCATCAGCCAGGCGGCGGCCTGATAGTCCGGGATGTCGCCCTGAGTGAATCCGTCGATGAAGAAGGCGATTTCCGCGCGAGTGAGCGCTTGGCCATCGCGCTTCTTGGCAATGATGTCTACGGCACGCATTAGCCCTCCTGGGCCCCATTTCGTGTAGTCATTTGGCTATTTCATCTGTCTAATCCAATCATAACATAGAACCGGGAACTCGTCCAGATTGGGACAAACTGATGGACATGTGGTATAATCTTGCGTCGTGTGCCGGTGGCGTTGAGGCCAAGAGTTGGCATACGAGTGCGTTGGCACGAACTATTTCGTGTAGTCATTAACACTACACCCACAAACCCAGACAATGCAAAAACCCAGAAACCAACCCAAAGCTATACGAAACCGAACTGGGCGAGCCAGCCGCGTTCTTGTGGGACTGGGTGCTGTCGTCTTCCTGGTCGCCGGCCTCCTGTGGACGACAGGAACATCACTGTCAGCGGTCCTGGACGATCTGAGCGTGTTCGTTCCTTTCATCCGGTTTGACGGTTACAGTTCAATCCAGTTCGACGGACAGCGGGCCTACGATCATGCCTGGGCGCAGTGCAACTTCGGTCCGCGCCCGCCCGGCTCGCCGGCTCTGCAGCAGGCCGGCGACTATATCATCGACCAACTCGAAGCTCAGGGTTGGGCAGTCGAAGAGCAGACCTTCGACTACCAGGGTGTGACGGTACGCAACCTGATCGGGCGGAGGGGGACAGGCACGCCCATCATCGTGGGCGCCCACTACGACACACGGGCCAGAGCCAATAACGACCCCGATCCGAATCGGCGGGATGATCCGGTGCCCGGCGGTAACGATGGCGCCAGTGGTGTGGCTGTCTTGCTCGAATTGGCGCGCTCCCTCAACGTTCGGGACACGGGCCACGAGGTCTGGTTGGCCTTCTTTGATGCTGAAGACAATGGCAGCGGGGGGCTGCCGGGCTGGAATTGGATTGTGGGGTCCACCTATATGGCCCAGAATTTGGAATCGGACGTGGATTTCATGATTCTGCTGGACATGATCGGCGATCAGAATCAGCGCATTCTGTGGGAAGGCTTTTCGACAAGCTGGATGCGGGAGACCGCCTGGGATGTGGCCGGCGAGCTGGGTTATGCTGAACATTTCATACCCCAGGTTGGCCCACACCTCATCGACGACCATCGTCCATTTCTCAGTCAGGGCATTCCCGCCCTCGACATCATCGATTTCGACTACCCCTATTGGCATACCACCGAAGACACGTGTGATAAACTCGACATCGACAGCCTGGCCCGAGTCGGGCGGGTTGTCGAAGAGACACTGGAAAACAGGAGGCTAGACATTGCTCAGTAAACGCATGGAACGTGTTCCGCCCTACGTATTCGCTCACGTCTCGAAGCTCATCGCCGGGAAGAAAGCACAAGGTGTTGACGTAATCAATCTGGGGATTGGAAGTCCTGACCTGCCGACGCCGGCCCACATCGTGGACGTGTTGAAGCGGGCCGCTGAAGATCCAACGAACCACGGCTACCCCAGCTACACCGGCATGCCGGCCTTCCGAAAAGCGATCGCCGGCTGGTACAAGCGGCGCTTCGATGTTGACCTGGACCCCGACACCGAGGTTGTACCCCTCATCGGCTCAAAAGAGGGCATTGCCCACCTGGCCATGGCGCTGGTAGGTCCTGGTGATATTGCCCTGGTTCCCGACCCAGGTTATCCTACCTACCGCATGGGCACGGTGCTGGCGGACGCCGACAGCTACCCGATGCCGCTGCTGGCCAGGAACGGCTTCCTGCCCGACCTGGACGCCATTCCCGCCGATGTCGTCGAGCGCGCCCGCGTGCTGTGGCTGAACTATCCGAACAACCCGACCGGCGCAGTTGCTCCGTTGTCCTTCTTCGAGGATGTGGTGGTCTTTGCACGTCGACATAACATAGTGATAGCTCACGACAATCCGTACGCCGATGTCACTTTTGATGGCTATCAGGCCCCCAGTTTGCTGCAGGTTCCGGGGGCGAAGGACGTTGCAGTCGAGCTCAACTCGCTGAGCAAGACCTACAACATGGCCGGCTGGCGGGTCGGCATGGCAGTGGGGAACGCCGGCGTCATAGCCGGCCTGATTCGCGTGAAGAGCAACGTGGACACGGGCATTTTCAACCCGATTCAGATTGCGGCGTCAACAGCTCTGGAAGGGGACCAGGACTGGATCGCCGAGCGCAACGCTGTGTATCAGCGCCGGCGCGACATTCTGCTGGAGGGGTTGGCGGCTGTGGGATTGGAAGCCCACAAACCGAAAGCTGCCCTCTACGTCTGGGCCCAGACTCCGCGCGGCCAGAAGTCCAGCGACTTCGCGATGCACGTGCTGGACCACGCCGGCGTCTGGATCACGCCCGGTTCCGCGTACGGCGAGGCCGGCGAGGGCTACGTGCGCCTTTCTCTGTGTGCGACAGAAGAGCGACTCAAAGAGGCGATGGACAGGCTACAGGCAATACAATAGATCTCAGGGCGTGAGGCGTGAAGCGTGAAACGTAAAGCGTGAAACGTGCAGATCGCTACATGAGCGAGCCATCACGTCTCACGTTTTACGTTTCACGAATCGCTTCCACATTCTTACTGTCTGACAGATTCGCTGTCTGACAGCAACTTCGGGAGAGATCTCTGGATTACGGAGCTTCGTCAGGCACTCTTGGCCAGCTTGCGTAGACGCTGCTCAAGGTACCGCTGGCGCAGCAGATTGCGCCAGGCATCATCCCCAGCCTGAGCAGACTGTCTCAGAGCCTCCAGCTTCTTCTGCAAGACCTCGGCTTCTTCCCGCCGGTGGCCATTCTGAAAACCGTTCCTACCAAACATTCCCCTACCTCCTCCGGGGCCGGCGGTCACAGCCGTGAATCCGCGCCGGCAGCACAAAACTTACGTTACGCGGGCAGGGTTCGGGAGTCCGACGGGCAGGAATTGGATCTGGCTCAGGCAGGGAAGAATGTAACAAAAGACCCTGCCAGAGATGTGGCAGGGTGGCGTCTTAGATTATATGACGCAGGGAGCACTCGAAAGAAACGTCGCCCCTCAATTTGTGAGATTATTATATCATACCCCGCAGACAAATGCAAGTATGCCAGCGCACACAAAGGGCCGGCTCCTTCTCCACTGTTTGAAAAATATCGGAATTGGAGTATAATTGGGATCATTCAGCAACTACAGATCGTATAAATTATATAAACCCTGGGCGTGCCACTCCCAGGCATCGGAAGGAGAGTCTGCACCAATGGCCCAAATCGATCCCCTTACCTCGGAAGCACGCACACCGACGGCATTGCAAAACCGCCTTCGTTGGTTGTTGCTCTGTGGCCTCATCGCCGGCCTGTTACTCAGCGTGGCCGGCGCCATGCCCCTCAGCCACATTCCCGACGTTGAATGGGAACGCCTGCAGGTCGGCCCTGACCGCGCTCGGCACACGATGATTTACGACCAGGCCCATCAGCTCTTCTGGCTATTTGGGGGGATTAACGAGAACAACGTTTACAACACAGTCTATCGCCTGGATGCGACGGATTCCCAGGCCCAGTGGAGGCTCGTTACCATCGGCGGGCTCCGGCCAGAGGCGCGTGTGTTTCACTCTGCCATTTATGACCCCATCCGCCAACAAATGGTCGTGTTCGGTGGGCAGTTCCAGGATGGGGCTGTTGCCTCTGGCCTGCGCGTCTGGTTGCTTGACCTGTCCGATCCGGATAGTCCGACCTGGAGCCGGGTTACTGTGACTGGTGGCCCGCCTGGCCGCTTCGCGCACGCCGCTGTATATGTCCCAGAGTTCGACGCTATGGTCGTCTCAGGTGGTGTCGGGTCCAATGGGAACTTTCGGAATGACAACTATGCCCTGTTGCTTGGCGAGACGCCTATGCGCTGGGTACGGCTGACCCTCGTGGGGATGTTCGACCGGGCCGCCCATGCCCTCGTGTACGATTCGGCCGGCCAGCGGCTGATCGCCTATGGCGGCGCCACGGAAGGCAACAATGCTCTTCGTGAGATCCTCAGTCTAGACCTGTCGAGGGGTCTCGAGGGCACCGATCGTTGGGTTCGGCTCCAGACGTCTGTGCCCGGCCAGGAGCGATTCTTGATGGCTGCCGCCTTCGACCCTGAGCGGCGCCTCATGTGGGTGCACGGCGGTACGGCCGACAATTCCCAGGCATGGCGTGATCTGTCAGTGCTTGACCTTAGCGTTGATCCGCCCACGTGGACGCGCACGAGCGCCATGGTCAACGGGCCGCTGGACCGGTTCAGCCACGCCGCAGCCTGGGACAGCACACGCCAACGAATGGTGGTCCAGGGCGGAACGCCGAACAATCAGGTCGTGCCGGGTGACACATACGGTTTCACCCCGCTGGCCGGCCTCGTCACGCCCACCAGCTCACCATCACCCACATCTACCAGCACCGCTACCGCAACCAGCACGCCGACGCCCACGGTGACATTGACGCCCACGGTCATACCGACGTCCACAACCGCAGCCGACACGCCGGCGCCCACTTCCACTGCTACGCGAACCATGACGCCGACCGCCACTCCAACATCTACAGCCACGACCCAGCCCGTCAAGACCGGTGAGACGCGTGTGTTTCTACCCCTGATCGTGCGCAACGGGGATGGCCGGCCACCCACCGCCACACCAACTCCAACCGCGCCTTCTCCCAGCGTTGAAGTCATCGGTCAGTTGGGCGGGGAGACCCAGGCCGTGGCGGCGGATGGCAATCGCGCCTACATCGGCATGGGGCCACGGCTGCTCGTCATGGACGTCTCGGACCCAGCCCAGCCCACCGTGTTGGGACAATCGGAAGTGTTGAACGGCAACGTGAGTGGCATCGCGCTGCAAGGAACCATTGCCTATGTCGCACACTCGCCCAGCTTTTCGCTGATCGACGTCTCCGATCCGACCCAGCCGCGACGGCTGGGCGAGACCGTGCCGGATAACGGTTCACAGGAGATCGTCGTGCGGGACCAGCGCGCCTATGTGGCCAACGCCAGCGGCCTGTGGATCTACGACGTGTCAGACCCGCTCAGCCCAGAGCGCATCGGGACCGAGTCGGTTGGCTTTTCCTACGGCCTGGCTGTGGCCGGCAATCGTGCGTATCTCGCGCGGAGTCAGGGACTGGCCATCGTCGATATCTCAGATCCAACAAGTCCGACGACGGTCGGCTCCTTCGCGACAGATAACACCGCCTACGGCGTGACAGTGGTCGATAACTCGGTCTATCTCGCCTGGCGCGGCGGTGTGCTGGTCATCGACGTGTCAAACGACAGCAACCCAACGGAGATTGGCCGGTATGAATCGACCGGTCGGGCACGCGCAGTCGCGGTTGCCGACGGCACGGCCTATGTGGCAGATGGATTCTCGGGACTCGCGATCCTTGACGTCACCGAGCCGGACGCGCCGACGGAACTCAGCAGCTTCCAGACCGATGGTCGAATAACCTACGACGTCACGCTGGCCGGCGCCAACGCCTACCTGGCCGATGGGGACGGCGGCTTGCAAATCGTGGACGTGGCAGAACCGGCAACGCCGGCCCCGCTGGGCGCGTATGATTCGCCAGGCCGGGCCATCTCTCTGGCGGTGGCCGGCGACAGGGCCTACGTCGGTTACGTCTTCCAGGGATTGCAGATCGCAGACGTCGCAGACCCGACCACGCCAACTCAACTCGCCTACATCGACACGGTTCAGGACCCCCAGGCGGCAACAGTGGCCGGCAACCGCCTGTACGTGGCCAACGGGAATAGCGGGTTGCACATCTTCGATGTCAGCGATCCGGTGCTTCCGCAAGAACTCGGTTCCGACAGCAGCCCGAACTACGCATCCGACGTGGGTGTTGTCGGAGACCGCGCCTACGTTGCCGAGCTGTTCAGGGGCCTGTGGATCGGCGATGTCTCGAACCTGGCAGCGCCGGCCGAGATCGGAAGCCTCGAACTGCCGGGTAGGGGGCAGGCCGTAGCGGTTACGCTGGATGTGGCGTACGTCGCGGACGAGGACGCCGGCCTGCAAATCGTGAACGTCGCAGACCCCGCCAATCCAACCATTGTCGGCACAGTTGACATGGGCGGGGCGCGAGATGTCGTTGTGGTCTCTGACCTGGCGTACGTCGTCGGTGACGATCCGTACCTGCAAGTCGTGGACGTCTCGGACCCTGCCAATCCAACCTCGCTGGGGGCCATCGACCCGTCGAGCTCGGCCTACGGGGTGGTCGTGCAGGGCGAATACGCATACGTGAGCGATTTCACCGGGCTGCGGATCGTGGACGTGTCTGACCCGACTTCACCGGTCGATGCCGGCCACTACGCTCTGCCCGGTCGCCAGTTCGGCCTGGCAGTCGCCGGCAACACCGTGTACCTGGGCGGCGACGCCGGCCTGCTCGTGGTGCGCGTCGAATCTCCTGGTAACTGACTGAGGGAGCCACACGCCTGGTTTCTCGGAAATGGCCGGCCGCCGGCCCGTTTGCCACACAGCGTACGAGTGGGGTACAATTATGAGCAAGGGCTTCGTAGTAACCGCTTCAGCGGTTTCTGTGCCGGCACGAATTGTAGGTCGGATCTGCCATCCGACCCTGGCCGAGGCTGAAGTCATCACTACGAGTCTAATCTCAAAGGGGTCTACGCACATTTGTGGGGTGATCGCCTGGGTTGTTGGGATGCCCCCCTCTAACTCCCCCCAGAGGGGGGAGGAC
>JBHHTZ010000131.1:0-8519 GCA_046753605.1 Anaerolineae bacterium | reverse complement strand
ACGCCACCAACAGCGCGCAGCCGCAGGTTCACGATCTCCACCGGGGCCGATGGCGCGCTGTGGCCGTAGGTGCGGAAGTGGGCCGCATGAAAGACTTCGTTGAGGTCTGGGCTGAGCGGGATGGTCAGCTCGTAGGACTGGCCCACGTAGCGCATGTCCAGCTCGCGGTGCAGGGTGATCTGGCCGGCCTCAATTCCTTCGGCCAGGATCTCGCGATGGCCGCGTTCAGCCAGAGGGACGAACCGACGTTGAAGGTCGTCGTATCGCGTATCGCCGGCCAGCATCACCGTTTGCACGTAATCCTTGACCACGTCGGCGGTCAACATGCCGAAGGCCGACAGCGTCGATGCACCGGGCGGGACCAGGACGCGCGGGATGGCCAGCACCCGCGCCAGATCACAGGCATGAAGCCCGCCGGCCCCACCGAAGGAGACCAGGGTGAAATCGCCGGGGTCGTGACCCCGCTCGACGGAGATGACGCGCAGTGCGCGCTCCATGTGGGCGTTCACCAGATGCACCACGCCCAGGGCGGCTGTTTGGGCCGCGTCCAGGCCCTGCTGGGGGGCCAGGCCGGCCTTTTCGGCCAGGTCCGCCAACGCCCGATAGGCTTCGTCTGTGGCCAGGGCCATGCGGCCGCCCAGGAAGTAGTCAGGGGCGAGCCGGCCAAGGACCAGGTTGGCATCGGTGACGGTGGGCTCGGTGCCACCCAGTGCGTAGCATACCGGCCCCGGATCGGCGCCGGCGCTCCGGGGGCCGACGCGCAACGCACCGCCGGCATCCACGTAGGCGATGGAACCGCCGCCGGAGCCGACGGTGTGAATGTCGATGACCGGGATGCGGATGGGCAACCCGCCGATTTCCCCCTCGGCGGTGACGTGGATCTGGCCGTCGCACAGCGATACGTCGGTGGAGGTGCCGCCCATGTCGAAGGAGATCACGCGCTCAAAGCCGGCCTCGGCCGCCATGTGCTGCGCGCCCACGACGCCGCCGGCCGGCCCCGACAGGATGGAGCGCACTGCCTGCCGGCGCGCCTGGTCGGCGTGGATGCTGCCGCCGTTGGACTGCATGATGCGAAAGTCCTCAGCGTCGAGTTCGGCTTCCAGCCGGCCCAGGTAGCGGTCCATGATGGGCGACACGTAGGCGTTGATCACGATGGTGCTGGTCCGCTCGTACTCGCGAAACTCCGGCAGGATTTCGCTGGAGGGCGAGACGAAGAAGCCGGCTTCGCGCAATTGCTCCGCGATGATCTGCTCGTGTTGCGGGTGCAGGAAGGAGAAAAGCAGAGACACCGCGACCGATTCGACGTCCATGGCCCGGAGTTGCTCAATGAGCCCGGGTAGCTCGGATGGGTCCAGGGGGATGAGGACGTTGCCCTTGTGGTCTACCCGTTCGGTGACCTCCAGCCGGCGGTCGGCTGGGACCAGGGGTTCGGGGCGGTCGGCGAAGAAGTCGTAGATGTCGGTGCGGGTTTGCCGGCCAATGACCAGCACGTCACGGAAGCCCCGGGTGGTGATGAGGGCTGTGCGGGCCCCTTTGCGCTCCAGCAGCGCGTTGGTGGCCACCGTGGAGCCGTGGACGATCTCTTGTCGGGGTACTGGATACTGGATATTGGATATTCGCACCCGTTCCAGGCCATCCAATACTGCCTGGGATAGGTCGTGAGGAGTGGACAGGGTCTTGTAGGTGTCGAAAGCTCCCGTCTCTTCGTCGAAGGTCACAAAGTCGGTGAAGGTTCCGCCGATGTCGATTCCGATGCGCATGATCGTGTTTCTCGTCAGAGAGACCTTTAGGGTTTCGGAAACCCTAAAGGTCTTGCGCTAGGCGCGCCGGCCCGTCGGGCCTTCGAGCATCCGCTACGCAAGCCGGCGCGCTACAGCTCAACTTCATCGAACCCCGGACGCACAAATGCTCTTGCCTCTGGGAATTCCTGTTCGGTTTTCCTGCGCAGTCGGTCGAGATGGACGAGCAGGTCGAGGATTTCATCCTCTGCGCTGGGAAGCTGGCGGTACAGTTCGCCCCAGGCAGCAATCGAGCGGTCCATGGCGATGAGTGCGACTTTGGCCGAACCGTCGGAGTCTTTGGGGAATTCATCCAGACTGGCCGGCCTTTCCTCCAACGCCCCGTGGAGCGCCCGCAGGAGCTTTACCTCAATCTGATACTGGTACCAGCGGATGATTTCCACCGCATCCTGAATGCGAGCGACTTGCTCGTGCGGGTCCGCGCCCACGACGTTGAGCCGCACCATCAGATTCAGCTCGTCCTCCTTTTCCACGAATAGGTCCTCCGCGGCATCGAACCAGGCGCCCACCATTTCTGCGTAGTCCTCCGCTGCGCGGGCGCACCCGTGGTTCCTGGCTGCCTCCTCGAGGCGTTGCTGTTCCTCCATGTCCGCGTCAACATCGAGCGAATCGATGTCAATACCCTGCTCCTCCACCATTTCCTGCAGCATTTCGAGTGTAACTCGCAGCGTCTCGCTGAGTGTCTCCCAGAAGGCTTCGCTGTTCAGATCGTGGGCGGCCGGGCCGTCAGGCCGCTGTTCCTCCATCGCAAACACCATGCAGCGGGAAGTGAATGGGCAGCGTTCGCACCAGCGATCACAGTAGTTGTAGATCCCCGAAATGAGATTCGGGTTGTCGGCCAGGTTCTTGAGGTCTTCTTTGTTCATAGCGTCTGTTTCCTTTTGTCAGAGCAACGCTCGGTAGAATGATAGCGCCTCATAGCCTAGAGCTAGAGCCAGGGCTTCCTGCGAGTCAGTCAGGCGCACCCACGCTGTATGTGGCATACTGGCCGGCCTGGCCTCCACCAGTTCAGCACCCGCATCCAGTAGTTGGCACAGAAGAACATCGTCGCGAGCTGTATCCACCACCTGCTGTGGCGTCAGCCAGATCAGGGCCGGCAGTTCCATGACCGGCAGCCGTACAGGAGCCGGCCATCCTGGCGCAGGATCAGGCTGGTCCCCACGAACGTGCCATGCCGGGCGCGGATCTCAGCCCAAAGCATGTTGGCTCCTTTCGCACACAATTATACTATCTTCGTCGCGTCATGGTCCAATCCAGCGCCGCGTCCTTGCCCTCGTTGACCTCACGTCCCGGCTTGACCACCGGCGCCGGCGAGCGTATATTTACGTGCGCCGGCGCCGTCCTCAGCAAGGGCAGCGCAGCGCGTGGAGCCGGCGTCGGCACTGCGGCTCACGCGGGCCGGCAGAGCAGTTGCGAAACGACTACCATGAACCGAGACATGGACTTCAGAACAATCCTCATCATTGGACTATACATCGCGTGCGAAATCATCGCCAACGTGACGGCGTCGAAGCCGGTCAGCATTGCCGGCGGGCTGATCATCGTGCCGGCAGCCGTTTTCATCTATGCCCTCACGTTCACACTGATCGACCTGGTGAACGAGCGGCTGGGGAAGATCGGCGCACGGTATGTCGTGGGCGCCGCTTTTGTGGCGAACGTGTTGCTGGCGGTCTACGTGCAACTCGCCATTGCGCTGCCGGCAGCCGGCTTCTACCAGAACCAGGCCGCCTTTGCCGGCGTTCTGGGCTCCACCTGGCGCATCGTGCTGGCCAGCCTGACCGCCTATCTGGTGGCGTCGTTCATCGACACAGAGGTCTTCGCGTGGTGGCGGCAGCGCGTGGGCGGCTACCGCTGGGCGCGGGTACTGGCCAGCAACGCTGTCTCGACGCTGGTGGACAGCGCCGTGTTCATCACAGTCGCTTTCCTGGGTGTGCAGCCGGTCCTTCCCCTGATTCGTGGGCAATACATCGTGAAGATGGCCGTCACGCTGGTCAGCATTCCGCTGATTTACATGGTGCGCAGTCGTGGGGAGGTGGCCGGCGAGGGGGCGTTAGTGGGAGAGGCCGGCTAGGAGAGAAACAATGGAACGGGAAGAGTTGACGAAGGATTTGACGCTGTTGGGCCGCGAGGTGACGGAGCCGGTCCGGAAGCTGGAGACGTTCCCTAACCAGCACGCCGGCCGTGAATACTGGGTGACGCTGAAATCTGACGAGTTCACGTGCGTCTGCCCCATGACGGGCCAGCCGGATTTCGCCACCATCACCATCCGCTATGTCCCGTATCAGCGAATACTGGAATCGAAGTCGTTGAAACTGTATCTGTGGTCGTTTCGGAACGAAGGGGCCTTCCACGAGCACGTCACCAACACAATCCTGGATGACCTGGTCGAGGCTCTGGATCCGCTGCGCTGTGAGGTGGTTGGCGAGTTCAACGTGCGCGGGGGCATCGCCATCACCGTCGAGGCCGGCTACGAGCGTGACCAGGAGGACCAGTGAGCAGTGAAGGGTCTGTTTGTCGCCGGCGAGGCGCCTGAACTCGTCAGACGGTTCGATGAGAAGGCTCGAGGTATCGGATGCACCCAGGGCGTTCCTATTTTTGCAAGCACTCCCTCCAGCAGGCAGGCCACGCCTCTAGCCCAATGGTGGCGCTCTGACACTTGGTGGCATACGCGGCGGCATGGTATAATTACGAGTGTTCGCACATCTGTCAATACATTCCATTGGAGGAGTCGTTGAATGCTACCGAAACCTGACCCGAAAGAGATAGACCGGAAACGCCGGCTGGCGCTGCCGCACCCGGACATTCCGAAGCAACCACCAGAGGAGCGAATTCACAACTTCAACGAAGTATACAGGCCTTACGATGCCGAAACCGCGATGACCGAGGCGGAACGCTGTATCCAGTGTCCCGGCGCACCGTGTGTGAGGGCCTGTCCGGTTGACAACGACATTCCGTGGGCCTTCTGGCAGTTGGAGCACGGCGACTTCAATGCTGCGGCTGAAGTCTTCCACATGACCAGCACCATGCCCGACGTGTGTGGGCGCGTGTGTCCCCAGGCCGTGCTGTGTGAGGGCGCGTGCATCTATACCAACATGAAGAAGCCACCGGTCGCCATAGGCCGGCTGGAAACCTTCGTCGCCGAATACCAGAAAGCGCATGGCGGTCTTCCGGTCGAGAAGGCCCCGGCTACCGGCCATCGAGTAGCTGTTGTCGGCGCCGCGCCCGCCGGCCTGACCGTGGCGGAGCTGCTGGACAAGAAAGGCCATGCCGTCACCGTTTTAGAAAAATATGGAACCTGGGGTGGCCAGGCGGTCACCGTTTTCGACGCCTGGCCTACCCCCGGCGGCATTCTGCGCTACGGCATCCCGAAGTTCAAGATGGACCACGCCCTGGTCGATCAGAAGGCGGGCTATCTGAACAAACTGGGCGTCGAGTTCGTGTTCAATATCTGGATCGGAAAGGACATCACCGTAGACGAGCTCTTCGAGCAGGGTTTCGAAGCCGTCTTTCTGGGCGTAGGCGCCGGCATTGGTGCAGAGTTGAAGGTGCCAGGCGTGGACCTGGAGGGCGTCTACAAGGCCACGCCGTTCCTGGTGCGGGCCAACGTGGACCCCGACAAGCGCCCGCAAGACCTGAAGGAGCCACCTGAGATCGGCGATCGCGTGGCTGTCATCGGTGGGGGCGACACGGCCATGGACTGTGTGCGCACCTCGGTTCGTCTGGGTGCGAAGGAAGTGATGTGCGTCTATCGGCGGACCGAGGCGCAGATGCCGGGCAATGAGCGGGATCGTACATTTGCCAAGGAAGAGGGCGTCGAGTTCAAATGGCTGACGCAGCCGATTCGCTTCATCGGCAATGACGACGGGCGTGTCGTCGCCATGGAGTGTCTCCAGATGGAGTTGGGCGAGCCGGACGAGTCTGGGCGTCGCCGGCCTGTGCCTATCGAAGGCTCTGAATTCACCATGGCGGTGGACACAGTTGTCCTGGCCCTCGGCTACTGGCCGGACCCCCTCCTGGGCGAGACCACACCGGAGATGGAGACGCACGACTGGGGCCTGATCACCATCGATGAGGAAACGGGCGCGACGACGCGCGAGGGCGTGTTTGCCGGCGGCGACGACGTGTTAGGACCAGACCTGGTGGTGACAGCCGTGGCCCAGGGACGCACCGCAGCCGAAGCGATGCACGAGTACCTGATGCAGCGTCGCTAGACTGCAGACCTTTAGGGTTTCCAAAACCCTAAAGGTCTCGCTCTTCAACCTGTTTCAGACCAAAGTCAGACCCAATTCAGACTTGATTGTGCTACGATAGAGACAGACAGAGGCCGATCGGCAACAGATCCGATGTGGGCAAAGGCGCCTGTGGCCTCAAAGGTGCACTCGCGCCGCGATACCGGATTCACAGCAGCGGAAGCATTTCAATAACCGGACTTCGAGCCAGGCCGGCCTCTTTGAGGCCGGCCTTTTTGTTGGTTCGGTAGGCTCGAGGTAAGCGTTCACGGGGTGGGTCTGGTAGCATCCTGAGCGACGTCCTGAGCTTGCCGAAGGGTAGGCCGGAGCGCAGCGAAGGCCGTATCGAAGGGTGCGGCGAACACGCCGATCTTGGCCAACCTGGACCCTTCGATACGCGCTACACTGTGTTCCGCGCTACTCAGGGTGCTGATCTACCAGCGGCTGAACGCTTACGGACGGAGAAGCCAGGCTGCCGATGCCTAAACGGCCGAACCGCTCCTTGGTGAGTGCTCTGCAACGAGATGCCACTGGGCGGGCTCACAATGAGGTGAGAAAGAGGTGAAACAATGAGCATGGGACGTATCGAGGTCGATGCCGACCGGTGCAAGGGCTGTGCCCTGTGCGTTCCGGTCTGTCCGCCGGGTGTCATCCAGATGGCCGGCTGGTTCAACGCGAAGGGCTACCACCCGGCCCAGTTGGTCGATCCCGAGGGCAAATGCACGGGATGTATGCTGTGTGCAGCGATGTGCCCGGACGCGGCGATCACGGTGTTCCGGGTGGATCGTCCACGCAAGCGACGAACAAGGGTGCGTTTGGCGGCGCAAGGAGGCGCGTAGAGGTATGGCAAAGCAACTGTTGAAAGGCAACGAGGCCATCGCAGAGGCGGCGGTACGGGCCGGCCTGCAGGCCTTCTTCGGCTATCCCATCACGCCACAGACCGAGTTGCTGGAGTATCTGTCAAAGCGTATGCCGGAGCTAGGCCGGCCCTTCGTCCAGGCCGAGAGTGAGCTCGGCGCCATCAACATGGTTTACGGCGCTGCCTGCACGGGCGTGCGTGTCATGTCCTCATCTTCGAGTCCAGGCATCAGCCTGATGCAGGAGGGGCTGAGCTACATCGCCGGCTCCGAAATACCGGCGGTGCTGGTTGACATCATGCGGGGCGGACCGGGCCTGGGCAACATCGCTCCCTCCCAGAGTGACTACTTCCAGGTCGTGAAGGGTGGCGGCCACGGGGACTACCAGCCCATCGTGCTGGCGCCGGCCTCGATCCAGGAGGCCATCGACCTGATGGGCCTGGCCTTCGACCTGGCAGAGAAGTACCGCACCATCGTCTTCGTCATCGCCGACGGCATGATTGGGCAGATGATGGAGCCGGCTGAGCTGCCGCCGATGCGGCGGGTTCGTGAGGACCATCCGGGGTGGGCCCTCGCCGGCGCTAAGGGCCGGCAGCACAATGTGATCACCTCGCTGTACCTGCGCGAGGAAGACCTGGAAGCCCTGAACGAGCGCTTGCAGGAGAAGCTGAGCCGCATCGAAGCCCAGGAAGTTCGCTATGACGAATGGCTGACTGACGATGCCGACATCCTGATCGTGGCCTTCGGAACGGTGGCGCGCATCTGCCGCACCGCTGTGCGCGAGGCTCGCAACAAGGGCATCCGCGCCGGGCTGCTGCGGCCCATCACGTTGTGGCCGTACCCGGAGGCGCGGCTCCGCGAACTGGCGGAGCAGGTGGAGGCCGTTCTGGTGGTGGAGATGAACGCCGGCCAGATGCTCCAGGACGTCCAGCGCATCGTGGACGAACACACGCCGATCCGGTTCCTGGGGCGGATGGGTGGGGTCATCCCCATGCCCGATGAGATTCTGAGTGCACTGGAAGCCATCCATGCCGAACATCCACAGACAGTTGATGAAGATCGAGAAATCAATCAGGGTACTGCGTCTGCCAGGCCCGCCCGCCGATGAAGTGAACCTGTTGGCCATTCTATGTCAAGTTCGTCATCGGTCCCCGGCCTTCGCGCTCTAATGTCATTCCGAACGGAGCGCCAGCGGAGTGAGGAATGACATGGCGGGGTGGTGCGCCGGCAAATCCTGAGCCTTCAGCCTGTCCGACCGGTCCGCCGGCGAGCCAGACAGCCATCGCTCCCGGCTTGCTCAACTTTACATAGGATGGCCAATAGTATCACTTCATGCCCGTGCGGGCGCCGGCTGGGAAGCAACACGTTGTTACTTCTGTGCGTGTTGCTTTCCATCCGTGGGGAGTTGCTGCTGATCGGTTGTTGGTTTGATGCGAAGCTTCGCTGAGTGGTTACTGTCTACAAACCCGTGCGAGGGAGGCACGTGATGGCTACAACGATGGAAACTCTTGGGTTGCAGGAGAAGGTTGTCTATCAGCGGCCGGCGGCGCTGACGGGCGCTTACACTCATTATTGCCCGGGCTGTGGTCACGGCATCATCCACCGGCTTGTCGCGGAAGTGATCGATGAGTTGG
>JBHHTZ010000130.1:0-8608 GCA_046753605.1 Anaerolineae bacterium | reverse complement strand
CGCAGGCAGTGTAATGCTGAGGTTGTGTCATTGCATATTCGCCTCCGTTGTGTGGATCTGTTGAAGGTTCGATGGTGTTTCAGCGCACATGGTAGTACAAGCCGGCAGATGTGTCAAGCACCTGTTGTGTGACGGAACGAGAGTACATTCACTGCCGGCGCCTCAACGAAAAGCCCTCAGAGCCTGACCCGAGCCGGCTTCTGAGGGCTGCTGTGCCTGAGTTAGTCTTCATCGGTGTTTGTGCGCCGACGCACCGTTGTGTGGGTGAGATGAAAGCCTCAAGGACTGAGGAACATTCACCATCTGCTCAAACTATACACGAGAGGCAGCTCGCTGTCAAGTGGATGATCGGAAGAGGCCGGCATCGGGCGCGAGTTGTCTGATTGCGATCTGGAGGGTTCTCTGGTAAAATGGGGTGTGAAACTCTCTTCAACTGAGTATCCGGGGGATCCAGATGCTGTTTACCATCGCTTCGTTCACCATGTCTACGATTGGAACGCTCACTGCCGTCATAGGCTTCATCACACAATTCGGGGAGAAAGATTCGCGACTTGTCAGGCTCGGATGGGTCTTCCTGTTCGTAGTTGGAGGTGCATATCTGCTCGGCATGTATTCGCTGCTCTCACCCAGGTTTGGTTTGCCGGGGGTTCTGCCGGCGAGCTCGCTGTTGCGGCCAGCGTTGGCGTTCCTGGTGGGGATAGTCGGGACGTTCAACTGCTCCTATCTGGCCTTTGGTCGCCCGGCGCGGTCGGTGGAAGGCGCTGCCGGCGCTGCGGATCACCCTCGCTGGCGTCGCTGGGCATTGGCCGGCCTGGTCGTTATCCCGCTGCTGACGGTCATCACCGTTATGTAGTTCGGTTCATTCTACTGTTCTATATTTAGGGCTTCCTGGCTGTGATCACCAGGTCCGGTGACTCCTTTGGGTCGAACGGCTCGCCGGCCAGGTTGCCGTAGGCCGTGATTTGGGTCATGCCGGCCTCACCCAGCCGGCGCTCCAGGTCGGCCCGGAACAGGGGGCGCTGCGGCGTGCTGATCACATTCACGCTCCAGTCGCTGTCGCTCTTCTCAAAAACCGCGATGTGAAACGTGATGCGCTGCGCGTCCACGTGGTAATCCGCAAATCGCCACACCAGCACCTCGCGACCATTGACATAACTGCTGTTGACCGCGAAGAAGCGGGGCTGCTCGCGCCAGCGTTTGTCGTAGTTCAGATTGTGCAGCACCAGCAGTCCGCCGGGACGCAGCACCGACGTCAGGCCGGCCAGGCCGGCGGCCAGGTCCTCATCCGTCAGCAGGTGGGGCAGTGAATTGCCCAGGCATACGACCGCGTCGAATCGGGGAGCGGAGTGGGCGGCCAGCTCGGCCAGGCTGGCCACGAAGAACGGCACGTCCAGGTTCGCGGCTTCAGCCTTGGTGCGGGCGAGATCGATCATGGTTGGGCTTTGGTCGCAGCCGGCGGCCTCCAGGCCCCAGCGGGCAAATGCCAGGGTGTGACCGCCGGTGCCACAGGCGGCGTCGAGAATCGTCTCCACGCCGTGTGCCTCGAACAACTGGCGCAGAAACGGGCCTTCATACTCCAGGCGAGCCTCCCAGTCGGTCATGGCATCGAACACGGCCGCCAACTGGTCGTAGAAATCGACACTGTTCATCATCCAGCCTCCTCTGAAAGAGTGATCAGTGATCAGTGAACGGTAATCAGTGATCAGTCAGCAATTCCCGCTGGGCGGACGTCGCCATCCAGCGAAGCCAGCTCCGCCTCATCCAGATCAACGTGCAGCGTTGCCCGATCTTGGCCGAACATCTGGCGGGCGAAGAACACGGATCGCTCGGATCGGCGGATAAGGCGTCTGGTGCAAGGCCGCCGATCCGTGAATCCGAGCGATCCGCGTTCTAACTGCCCGGCGGACCGGCTTGTGCCGGCAACGAATCCGTGATACAATCAGGTATCTTCAGCGGAACGTTACGAACACAGCCCAGGCCAACATCGCCAGCGCCAAAACAATCCAGGCCAGGTTCGCGCGCACAATGGCCGGCCAGTCCCAACCCCGCGATGACCGCTCGACGGCGCGCGTGGGAGGTTCTGCAGCGCGGTTCATGGTATCCGCGCCGCGATCGGCGGACGCCGGCCCCGCAAACAGCAGCCGGCGGAACTCCTCCACCGAGGCCGGCCGGCCTTCAGGGTGGGGGGACATCGCTTGCAGGATCGCGGCTTCGACGTGCGGAGTGATGGCCGGATTGATCTCGCTGGGCGGAGTGAGTGCGCCGGGCCGCAAGAAATGCCCCTGAGCCGTCGGCGGCGTCTGCCCCGTTAGCAGATGATACAGGGTCGCTCCCATGCTGTAGATGTCCGATCGAACGTCAATATCGCGTGAGTCAGCGCTGAACTGCTCCAGCGGCATGTAGGCCAGGGATCCCGCGCCCCGAACCACAGTGACGGTCTCAAGGTCCTCAGGCGACAACGAAGTCACCAGACCAAAATCGACCAGCTTGATCTGGCCGGCCGGCGTGAGTTTGATGTTGGCCGGCTTTACATCCCGATGCACCACTGGCGGCTCCTGGTTGTGGAGATACGTGAGCGCGTCGCACAACTGATCGGCCCATAGGAGCACCTGGTTTTCGGGAAGAAACCGGCCCCGTTGCCGCGCATCGCCCACAATGGCCCGCAGGTCCTGGCCGGCCACGAAGTCCATGACCAGATAGTCGCGCCCCTCGACGGAGAAGTAGTCAGAAACCTTGGGGAGGTTTGGATGATCTAGTTGGGCCAAAACCCTGGCCTCGCGACGGAACTGTTCACGCATCGCGTTGGCAGCCCGGTCCTCGGCGCCCCCCTCAGCGGAATCGGCGGGATGTCTGGAGGCGGCCAGGGGATCAGCCGCAGGGACTGGGGGCAGCGGCAAGACTTCTTTGATGGCACAGCGCCGGCCCTCCAGCCGCCGGTCCAGAGCCAGGTAGACACGACCCATGCCTCCCTGGCCGATGACGTCGGAGATTTCGTAGCGCGATCGTAGCACTGCACCCGGTGAAAGCGGCATAACAAAGAATAGCTTAGCTTAATCAGAGAGCCCTGTCAAGCAAGTGAGGAGGAGAACGCAGTGGATCAGGAGATAGCTTTATTGCTTCTACAACTTCCTTCTGGAAATGCCGGCCGCTGGGAACTTAGCAAACCCTTGACAACGATTGGTCGTTGGCCAAAGAACGACGTGGTCCTGGACAGCCGCGAAGTCTCTCGCCAGCACGCTCAGATTCGGTGGGAAGCCGGTCGTTATGTGGTGGAAGACAGCGGCAGCAAGAACGGGACGTTTCTAAATGGCCGCCGGCTGGCCGGGCCGGCGCCGCTGCAGGATGGTGATCGGATTCGCATCCCCCCGGACTTCGAATTCACCTTCGTGGACGTGGACGCAACCGTACAGGTCCGCCCTGCCGGCCACGCACAGCCCCTTCGCCTGGATACCGCCCAGCGCCGCGTCTGGGTCCAGGGGCACAAACTGAACCCGCCCCTTTCCCACGCACAGTTCACACTGCTGGAGCTGCTTGCCACGCAACCGGGCCGGGCATATTCGCGCGACGAGATCATCGACGCGGTGTGGCCGGATGTGGCCAGTGAGGGGGTCTCGGATGCTGCGATAGACGCGCTGGTTCGCCGGCTGCGGGGCCGGCTGGCAGAGATCGACAAACGCCATCAATACGTGGCAGTCGTACGGGGCTACGGATTCAAGCTGGACTTGCCGGGAGCCTGAAGACTCACACCGGGCATAGCAGGTCCTATGCAACAGGCAGAGCAACTCGAGCACGTGAAACGTGAAACGTGAGGATCAGTCCACGTGGAAACTCTCACGCTTCACGTTTCACGCCATCCTGGCCTCCCATGAGATCCCAGAACTGCTGCTTCAGCTCAATAATCTCGTTCAGCAGTCGTTCTCGCTCGCGACGGTAGTCGTGGATGATCACTTCCAGGTCGCACAGGTGAAGAGCGCGTTCTTCAATTTGTCTCTCGAGTGTTGCCAGTTGCTCCTCGACGGAGAGATCGGACATCGCGCCTCCTGCTCGCACAACACGATTCGAACGTACCATCAAGTTTACCATCGCTCAGTCCAATCCCCGTCGTTGTAAGGTCAGAAACTGGTCCAAAGTGATAGCGATAGCGATAGTGATAGCGACAGTGAACAGATCGCTATCACTATCACTGTCGCTATCACTATCAGAGGTAGTGCAGCTCGCGGGCCTGGCGCGTCAGTTCCTCGCGAAACTCCGGGGCAGCAATACTGATGAGCGCTTGCGCGCGCTCCCGAATGGTCTTGCCATACAGATCGGCAACGCCATGCTCTGTCACCACGTAGTGGACGTCATTGCGGCTGGTCGTGACGCCGGCGCCCGGCTTTAGCTGCCCGACGATGCGCGAAAACTCGCCCCGCCTCACAGTTGCCGGCAGGGCGATGATCGGTTTCCCGCCCCTGGAACGCGCCGCCCCTCGGACGAAGTCCACCTGCCCACCGACACCGCTGTAGAAGCGCGGCCCGATGGAATCCGCCGCCACCTGCCCGGTCAGATCAACTTCGATGGCGCTGTTGATGCTGATCATGTTATCGTGCTGTGCGATGACAAACGGGTCATTGACGTAGTCCGACGGGTGCATCTCGATGATGGGGTTGTCTTGCACGAACTCGTACAGGGCCTGAGATCCGAACAGGAAACCGGCCACGACCTTGCCCGGGTGCAGTGTCTTGCGGGCGCCAGTAATGACGCCGGCCTCCACCAGCTCCACCACGCCGTCGGAAAACAGCTCGGTGTGGATTCCCAGGTCCTTCTTGTCGCCCACATTGGCGAGCACCGCATCGGGAATGCTGCCTATGCCCAACTGCAACGTTGCCCCATCCGGTATCATGCCGGCGATAATCTCGCCAATGCGCTGATGAACCGGACTGGAACCTCCCTGCGGAGCTTCGGGAATCGGGTAATTGGTTTCGACAAACGCATCGACGTTTCTGACGTGGATGAAGCTGTCGCCCAGCGTGCGCGGCATATGTTGATTTACCTCAGCGATGAGCATACGCGCACTATCGGCTGCCGGCTTCGTACACCCGACCTCCACGCCAAAAGAACAGAACCCGTGCTCATCCGGCGGCGACAACTGGACCAATGCGACGTTCAGCGGGAGCGCACCGTTCCTGAACAGGCCCGGAATCTCGCCCAAGAACACGGGCGTAAAATCAGCCCGTCCTTCCTGAACAGCCTTGCGAACGTTTGACCCAATGAACAGAGAATTGGTTCGGAAGATGCCCTGGAACCGGGGCTCCACGTACGCAGCCTCGCCGAAGTGCAGGACGTGGACCAGTGCGACATCTCGCAGCGAGTCAGCGCGATCAACCAGCGCATCGACCAGCTTCATGGGAACGCCGGCGCCGCCTCCGATATACACCCGGCTGCCAGATTCAATCGTCGCGACTGCGGTTTCAGCATCGACAACCTTGCTGCGGTAGATGCGCTGCCAGCTCACAGTTCTACCTCAACTTCCTGTCCCAGTGCATCAGCCAGACCGGAATGCGCCAGGCGTCCTTTGTATACGTTCACCCCGCGGCGAAGATCGGGATGGGACTCCACTGCCAGCTTCATCCCCTCCCGTCCGATGTCCAGGAGATACGGCAGAATGGCGTTGGCAAGGGCATAGCTGGCTGTGCGCGCCACACGCGCCGGCACGTTGGGCACACAGTAATGCACCACCCCTTCCTCGATGTAGGATGGATTGATGTGGTTGGTGGGCCGGCTGGTCTCCACACATCCGCCATTGTCAATGGCGAAATCGATAATCACAGCCCGAGGTTGCATGGATTGAACCATGGCGCGACTGACTAACACAGGAGCACGTTCACCTGCCACAGCCGCGGCGCCCACGAGAACATCGGCGAACGCTACTGCTTTGGCGACGTTGTACGGATTGGCCAACATCGTTCCGACGCGCCCCTCCAATACACGATCTAGCGCCTGGAGGGCTCGAAGGTCCTTATCCAACACCGTTACCTCGGTCCCCACGCCGAGGAATGTGCGCGCCGCGTTGGTCCCCAGCACGCCGGCCCCTAGGATCACCACCGCAGCCGGCGGTACACCGGGGATGCCACTCAGAAGAATCCCCCGCCCGCCGTCCACACTCTCCAATAACTGGCCGGCGATGATGGGCGCCATGCGCCCCGCCACCTCGCTCGTCGGCAGCAAAACGGGCAGTGTGCCGTCGTCTGCCTGGACAGTCTCATACCCGACCGCTGTGATCTCTCGCTCGCGCAGCGCCTGAAGCAGATCGGGTGAAGCCACGGCGGCGTGCAGAAAGGCCATGAGGACCTGGCCGCTCCGAAATCGCTCATATTCGGCCTCCGTTGGTCGAGTCACTTTGACCACAACATCAGCCCGACCGTAGGCCTCGGCGGCGCTGTACACGATGTTTCCACCCACGGCCTGGTAGTCGCGATCTCGAAAGCCGGCGCTGAGGCCGGCCCCACACTCCACGAACACCTGGTGGCCGGCGCCGACCAGCGCATGAACGCTGGCGGGAGTGAGGCCGGCCCGATACTCCAGAGGCCGCACCTCCCGGGGAACGCCAAAGTTCATTGTCAATCTCCTCTCGCCTTAACAAACAGTGATCAGTAAACAGTGAACAGTGAACACCCTGTTAGGCGAGGTCTCCCGACCGAAGCCTGTTGCGGCGGCGGTCAGGAGACCTTGCCGAACGGAGTGATCAGTAAACAGTGAACAGTGATCAGTGATCAGTAACCAGTAGAGGTGACCGGCACTTCCCCAACCCCGTCGAAGGACCAGTGACAGCGGTCTTTCGGCTAAAACAGGTGCTCCGGATACACTTCCGAAGCGCCGGTCACCTGATCTCGCTCTCACCGCGTCAGTCCCCTCACTGATTACTGATCACTGATCACTGTCTCCCAGGCGCTCGAACCAATAGGACGGGGACGCCGGCGCCGCGCAGCACGCGGTCAGCCACGCTGCCATACACCCACCGGCCAAGCCCACTACGGCCATGGGTGCTCATCACGATGCAGTCGATGCCGGCATCGCGGGCGAAGTCGATGATTGTGTCTGCAATGGCGCCCGGCTCCACTGCTGCTTTGTGAACGGTCAGCCCCTTTGCCTTCAACTTGCGCACAGCATTCGCCAGATAGGCATCAGCTTCTTCGTATGCTTCGGTCAGCAGCGAAGGTACCAGCATTGACGCATCGGGACCCAGCGACACGTAGGCCGGCAAAGTCGGCACGCGGAGCAGGACCACTTCCCCGTCAAAGGCTCTGGTCCAGATTTCAGCGTAGGGCAGCGCCAATTCCGCCACTTCGGATCCATCCAGCGGCACCAGAATGCAGTGGTAGTTGGGTTCGGCGACGGACTGTTCCGCACGCGATACTCGAACCAGAAAAACGGGCGTCTCGGCGCCCCTGAGCACCTTGTCGGCCACGCTGCCGTACACCCAACGGCCAATTCCGGTGCGCCCGTGTGTGGACATGGTGATTAAGTCAATATCCTCGGCGCCGGCAAAGGCCACAATCGTCTCAGCCGAAGGCCCGAAGCGTGAATGACACTCCACGTCCAGCCCCTCGGCAGCCAGCGCCTTCTCCACATCTGCCAGATAAGTTTCGACCCTCGCCTGAACTGTACTGAGGTCTTCGACTACCACCCACTCGGCGACCGGCGCCGGCATCGGTTCTACGACGCGGAGCAGCACAAGCTGTGCCCCAAACTTGCGGGCCTGGAGTACGCCGTGGGGCAACGCTTGCGCAGCCAGATCAGACCCATCCAACGGGATCAGGATTCGACGGATCATCCCTTACTCCTTCTTTGACCGATACGGCGTGTCGTGGCGGGTGACGCAATTGAACAGCACCGGCAACATGATTGGCACAGCACGAGCAGACCCAGAGCAGTGTGGTCCCAGGAGTGTACGGTCAGGGTCGATGACATTCTCGGTGTTCAGTATACCCCGATCAGGTCCGAATACTGTCCAACGTCGGTCAGAAATGCGTCCAAGTCCAGAGTTGCACGCCTTGACTCTCGGCGTCTACATCTGTACAATGGCGCTATGAGCGCGCTTGAAACGATACTTCCCGTGATGAACGCCGGCCTGATTCTCACGAGCGGCGTGTTCTTGTTGATTGGGTTCTACTTCATTCGCCGGCAGCGCCACATACGCAATCACCGGCGCTCGATGATTACTGCCACAGTCTTCGCAGCCCTGTTTCTGGTGGTGTATGTGACCCGTACGCTGCTGTTTGGCGGGAAGTTGTTTGCCGGCAGTGGTTGGATTCGGGTCGCCTATCTGGGGATTCTGGGGTCACATACGGTGCTGGCGGCGCTGGTCGGCCCAATGGCGCTGGTGACGCTGTATCTGGCCCTGAAGCAGGATTTTCGCCGGCATCGCCGCATCGCCCGCATCACGCTGCCCACCTGGCTCTACGTGGCCGCTACCGGCTGGATCGTCTACTGGATGCTATATCACATGTCGTAGACTGCGCGTAGTAACGACTTATGAAGATTGATAAAATAATCCGGTAACGGCCCGCCAGCCCATGTCATTCCGAACGGAGCGCCAGCGGAGTGAGGAATCCCTGGAACCGTGCAA
>JBHHTZ010000129.1:0-8610 GCA_046753605.1 Anaerolineae bacterium | reverse complement strand
CGGTAGGCCATTTGGTCTGTCATACGACCATAAGTCTCAGCGACAATGGCTTCTACCCTCGGGTCTTCATTGAGAAGCTGGCGCGCCCACTCGTGCGATCCATCGCGTAGCGCACGAACGACCTGCAGGGCCACGTCCCAGTCCACGCTGTATTCTTCCTGAAGCTGCCTGGCAAGGTAGGGCGCCAGGCCAACCTCGTCTACCTCCGCAATGGCTGCTTCGTATTCTGTGCGCAACTGCTGCAGCCCGTCGATCAGATCGGGAGACAGAGCACGGTTGTTACGCGCAGTCTCACGGGCCTTGTCCAACTGGTTAGTCGCGACGAAAGATGCCAGCCGCTCGATGTCCTTGCGGTCGAAGCATCGCTCCTCCACCAGATAGGACGCCAGGCCCTCCGGGTTGCCACCGAGGATGATGTCTGTACCACGGCCGGCCATGTTGGTGGCGATGGTGACAGCTTCGGGCCGGCCAGCCTGGGCCACTACGCCCGCCTCGCGCGTGTGGAATTTGGCGTTCAGCACATGGTGGTCGATGCGCCGGCGCTTCAGCATCTCGCCGAGAAGCTCGGAAATCTCCACTGAGGTTGTACCAACCAGAACAGGTCGGCCCTCACTGTACATCTCCTCAATCTCGCGTACGACGGCCGTGAACTTGCCGTTCATGCTCTTATAGACCTGGTCGGGATAGTCAGCGCGGATCACCGGTTCGTTGGTGGGAATCACCACCACGGTCAGACCGTAGATTCGGGCGAACTCGTCCTCTTCGGTCTTGGCAGTACCGGTCATACCCGATAGTTTGTGATACATGCGGAAGTAGTTCTGAAGCGTAATGGTGGCCATCGTCACGTTCTCGCGCTGAACCGCCACCCCTTCCTTGGCCTCCACTGCCTGATGCAGGCCATCGCTCCACCGTCGGCCAGGCATCATGCGGCCGGTGAACTCATCAACGATGATGACCTCGCCGTTCTGCACGATGTAGTCCTTATCGCGGTGGAAGATGAACTGGGCCTTCAAGGCATTTTCGAGATAGTGCGTCAGCTCGTAATACTGGGGGTCGTACAGGCTTTCGCCGGCCTCCACATCGATCTCCGGCAACAGCTTCTCAACCTTGGCTATGCCCAGTTCCGTCAGCATGATCGACTTTGTGCGATCCTCGATGTCGAAGTCGCCGTTGGGTGGCTCATCCTCGCCGGCGGTGTTGCGCCGGAGACGGGGCACCAGTTGGGCAAACCGCCGGTATTCGTCGGACGGCGCCTCAGCCGGCCCGGAAATGATCAGCGGGGTCCGCGCCTCATCGATGAGGATGTTGTCGACCTCGTCGATGATGGCATAGTTAAGTTCGCGTTGAACCAGGCGTGCCGGGTCTGTGGCCATGTTGTCGCGCAGGTAGTCGAAGCCGAATTCGTTATTGGTTCCGTAGGTGATGTCGGCTTCGTACGCTTCGCGCCGTGAGCAGGGGCGCATGTGAACCAGACGCTCATCCTCCTGATTGGCCTTCGGATCCACGTAGGTCGGATCGTAGAGGGCGGAGACGTCGTGGGCGATGAAGCCGGTGCTGAGGCCCAGGTAGTGGTAAATCTGGCCCATCCAGCCGGCGTCACGGCGCGCCAGATAATCGTTCACTGTGACCAGGTGGGCGCCGTGGCCGGCCAACGCATTGAGGTACAGCGGGAGGGATGCGACGATGGTCTTACCCTCGCCGGTCTTCATCTCCGCAATCTTGCCCTTGTGCAACACGACGCCGCCTATGAGCTGCACATCGAAGTGACGCATACCCGTGGTCCGCAAGGAGGCCTCGCGCACCATGGCGAAGGCTTCGGGCAGAATCTGCTCCATCACCTCTTCCTCGGCCTCGCGGAGCCGCTTCTGGCGCTGTTCTTCAACGATGGGATCGCTGATGTCGGCGTCGGCGAACTCACGCTCTACGGTCGCGCGAGCTTCGGCCATCATCTGCCGAAACTCCTCAGTGCGCGCTTGCATCTCTTCCTGCGAACGCTGCTTCATCTCGGGTTCAAGCGCGTTGATCTCGTCCACAAGCGGCTCAATGCGCCGTACTTCCTTCTCGTCAGAATCGCCGAGTACTTTGGTAAAGAGATTCTTGATCATTTTTCACCACCTGATGTTATTGCAAGCCTGTCCCCACATGTCTCCAGGATACTCAAGACGGCAAAGGCTCACGCCGCTGTCTTCAACCTTTCAGCCAGCCACAGATTCACCAGCGTTTCGGTCGTAACCCCCCTGGCTTTTGCCTGATGCTCTAGTAAGTCCACCAACTCCGGCACAAGGCTAACGGTGAATATTTCTTGGCGAAGGTCTATGTCAAATGAGACTTCTTCCATCTCATCCTCGTAGTCGGCTGTGCTGTGCGTGTCCCAGAACTCTACAATCTCCTCGATGCTGGCTGAAGCGCCGGGCATTGGATCGCGGTCTACTCTATTCTCGTCCATGTCGTTTCCGCTCCTTGTCATCCATGTCGCGAGCACTGATCACCAGGGCTTCGTTTCCTGTTTTGTAAATGAAAAACACTACCAGGTATCGGCCTGCCTCGGTCTGTCCGTAGGCGGCCTACAGGTGTTCGCCCTTGCGTCGCTTACCTTTCCCAATACGTCGGATACGTGGCCTGCCTAAGAGCACCTGCCGCATCTCGTCACGATAGACCCCGTGCTTGGTCTCAATCTTGGTCACATATTGGTGTAGCCAGATAAGGCGTGTAATCTTCACAAGCTTGCACCCTCACGTAGCGATGAAATCATAGTTGGTTGGCTAGATGGCTGGGTCCCACGCGAGCCAACAAGCCACCTAGCCAGCATTCTCATGCCTCATAGATCCCTGTAGGGGCATGTTGACTACTCGTTAAACATAGCGCCTACGGAGATGCCCAGGTGAATCCGCCGAATGACCTCTCCCAGGAGCCGCCCAACCGAAAGGACCGTCAGATTAGGCAGGCGTTTTTCCTGCGGAATGTCAATGGTGTTCGTCACCACGATTTCCTTTAGCGGCGCTTCTCGCAGGCGCTGCGTGGCCGGCGGCGAGAAAACAGCGTGGGTGGAGCAGGCGTAGATGTCCCGCACGCCCTGCTTCTTGAGAAAGTGGGCGGCATTGGTCATCGTGCCGGCGGTGTCGATTTCGTCATCGAAAATGATGGCGTTCCGGCCGGCCACCTCGCCGATCACGTTCAGCACCGAAGTCCCGCGTCCATCCGCGATGCGACGTTTCTCGATGATAGCCAGCGGAGCATCCAGGCCCTCTGCGAAGTTTCTGCTCTTCTTGGCGGCGCCGATATCAGCCGCCACGACGACTATATCCTGAATTTGCTTCTTCAGAAAGTGGTCGTGTAGCAGGTCGGATGTCCTGATCTCGTCTACAGGGATGGTGAAGAAGCCCTGAATCTGGCCGGCGTGCAGGTCCAGGGTCAGCACCCGGTCCGCGCCGGCTACAGTGATCATGTCGGCCAGCAGGCGGGCGGTGATAGGCACGCGCGGCTGATCTTTCTTGTCGGTCCTACCGTAGGCGAAGTAGGGGATAACAGCCGTTATGCGGCCGGCGGAGTCCCGCCGCACCGTGTCCAGAAAGATGAGCAACTCCATAATGTGCTTGTGAACTGGAATCGACATGGACTGAACGATGAATACGTCATCCGACCGCACACTGCCGTGCAGGCGCACGAAGATGTTTTCGTTAGCGAACTGAAACGCGTCGGCGCCACGCAATCTTGTTCCAAGGTAGGCGGCAATCTCCTGCGCCAGCGGCCTATTCGCCGAAGCGCTAAACAGGGCAAGATCGCCGTACATTGGAGAATCCATGGTATCAGTCCTTGCTGTTATTGTCCAGAATCTTCTCAACAGCAGTGTAGGGATCGATCTCCCGCTGTGCCACTTGATCCAGCATGATTTCGAACTCTTCCTGCGACACGCTGGCGAGGGCCCGATTCAGGAGCGTCTGGCGCAGAATGTCCAGCACCTCGCTCTGAACGCGGGTCCGGTCTCGTCGCGGTTTCTCCCCGCTGTCCAGCAGATGAGCGCGATGTTCCTCGATAGCATCCACCAGCTCAGGCACGCCCTCGCCAGTCGTGGCAGTGCTCTTGATAATGGGCGGGCGCCACGCGCCCATGTGCGGGTCCAGGTTCAGCATGGTTCTGAGTTGGGTAACAGCCTGGTCCGCGCCGGCCAGGTCTGCTTTGTTGACGACAAAGACGTCCGCAATCTCCAAGATGCCGGCCTTCGCCGCCTGGATGTCATCGCCCAGTCCTGGCACGGTGACAACGATGGTCGTGTGGGCCGCGCCGGCGATCTCGACTTCGCTCTGCCCGGCGCCAACCGTTTCGATGATGATTACGTCGAAGCCGGCGGCATCCAGCACAGACACAACGTCGCGGGTTGTCCATGCCAGACCGCCCAGACTCCCGCGCGTGGCCATGGAGCGGATGAAAACGCCGTCATCACCACTCAGCGCCTGCATGCGGACGCGATCACCCAAAATGGCCCCGCCGCTGAAGGGGCTAGTCGGATCGACCGCCACGATGCCGACGGTGCGACCACGCCGGCGATAGGCCAGCGCCAGTTGATTCACGAGGGTGCTCTTGCCCGTCCCGGGCGACCCGGTCACGCCGATGATTTGCGCGCGTCCAGTCCGGGGATAGAGTTGCGCCAGGATGGTGCGGGCTTGTTGTCCGCCACGCTCGACCTGGGTGATGGCCCGCGCGATGGCCCGTCGATCGCCGGCCAGGACACCATCCGTCTGGGTCATGCCGACGCCGGCTCCCCGCCGTTTGGCGCCTGCTCTATCTCGCGGCGAATGAACCTGATGATGTCTTGGGTGGATGTGCCGGGTCCGAAGACGCCCTTGACCCCCAGTGCCTGGAGACGTGGCACGTCTTCGTCGGGGATGATGCCGCCGGCCACGATCAGGACGTCATCCACACCATATTCTTTCAACAGTTCGACAATACGCGGAAACAGAGCCATGTGGGCTCCCGACAGAATCGAGAGGCCAACGACGTCCACGTCCTCCTGGAGCGCGGCTTCAGCGATCATCTCCGGCGTCTGGCGAATGCCGGTGTAGATCACCTCCATGCCGGCATCGCGCAGGGCGCGGGCCACTACCTTGGCTCCACGATCATGGCCGTCCAGGCCAGGTTTGGCGACGAGTACGCGAATTCTTTTATTGTCAGGCATCAAAGCAACTCCATAGCGATTAGAGATTAGAGATTGGAGATTAGAGATTGGAGGTTGGAGGTTGGAGGCTGGAGGCTTCTGGTTGGCGATGCAACCTCCAATCTCCAATCGCTAATCTTTTTGCTCACTGCTATTGTACCACAATCATCGCCTGCGGAAAAGCTGCGCGAATAGGGTGAGTAGCTCCCGTTGGGCGAAGGTCCCCTCCCGTTGGGCGAAGGTCCCCTCCCGTTGGGCGAAGGTCTCTGACCGAGCCCACTCCGGCAGCGGTCAGGAGACCTTGCCGAACAGAGTGAAGTTATTCGATGGCTGCCAGGTGTGTTATAATACGTGCCGGCCAGCCCGACGATCAGGTTTGAATGATCTAAGACACTGTCGAGAGGAGCAAAGTTGAATGCAACCCAATGAGTATGGAGTGTTTACCCAGGCAATACACGCCGGCGAAGCAACGGACGAACCCACCCACGCTGTCGCCGTTCCGATATACATGGCAAATACCTTCGCGTACGCCTCGGCCGAGGATGCTGCGGCCACGTTTGCCGGCAAGCAGACGGGCTACATCTACACCCGATGGGGCAATCCGACCCAGGCGATCCTGGAGCGCCGCATCGCTGCCCTGGATGGCGGTGAAGCTGCCCTTGCGGCCGCCTCCGGCATGGCAGCCATCTCGACCGCTATCATGTCCGTTGTGGGGCAGGGGGACCACATCGTCGCGACCAAGTCCATCTACTCCGGGACTTTCAATCTGCTTGCCAGGGAGCTTCCCCACTTCGGCGTCACAACCACCTTTGTGGACGCCAGCAACCCGGACAACATCGCGGCCGCTATGCGTGACAACACGCGTATCGTCTACCTGGAGAGTCCCGGCAACCCGACGCTGACGCTTAACGACATAGCGGCCAGTGCGAAGATCGCCCACGAGGCCGGCGCGCTGACGTTTATCGACAACACCTTCGCCACCCCCATCAACCAGCGCCCCCTCGACCTGGGCGCCGACGTCGTGCTCTACAGCGCCACCAAGTACTTCTGCGGTCACGGGGATGCCATCGGGGGCGCCATCGTCGGTTCTCAGACATTTATCGAGCATGCCAGAACGGGCATTTTGCGGGACGTGGGCGGGATCATCAGCCCGTTCAATGCCTGGCTGATCCTACGCGGCATCCAGACACTTCCCCTGCGCGTGGAGCGCCACAACGCCAACGCGCTGCAAGTCAGTCGATTTCTGGAGCAGCACCCGGCTGTCAACTGGGTCGCCTATCCGGGTCTGGAGAGCCACCCGCAGCACGAACTGGCGCGCCGGCAGATGCGGGGCTACGGCGGCATGGTCTGCTTCGAGGTAAAGGGGGGCATCGAGGCCGGCGCGCGCCTGATGAACCACATCAAGCTGTGCACATTGACGGTCAGCCTGGGCGATACGAAAACGCTGATCTGCCATTCCGCTTCGACGACGCACAGCACGGTGCCGGCCGAGGCGCGGCAGGAGGCCGGCATCACCGACGGCCTGGTGCGCCTGTCCGTCGGCCTGGAAGGCCCGGAGGACATCATCGCGGACCTGGATCAGGCGCTGGCGGCGAGAGGAAGGGGGAGGAGCTAGGAACTCGGGGGAACTTGGCATCATCGTTAGATGCCCCTGAGTTCCCCCGAGTTCCCCTCCTAATTGGTTCTCTTTCAGGGCAAACCTGTGCTATACTTAGCTAGACCCTAAAGGTTTCGAAAACCTTTAGGGTCTGGGTTGAAAGACGGTATTCCTTTGGTGCATCCACGGGTCAGACCGACTCGCGTTGCCTGTTTTATGGGAGTGGTGATGATTGCACAGACCGCACGTCGGATTATTGAGAACGTCGAACGGGTAATCGTAGGTAAGGCGGATGTCATTGAGCTGTTGATGGTAGCTCTCCTCAGCGAAGGTCACGTCCTCCTTGAGGACGTTCCAGGAATTGGCAAGACAACTCTTGCCAAAGCCCTGGCCCAGTCCCTGAACTGCTCGTTCAGACGAATCCAGTTCACCCCCGATTTGCTGCCCAGCGATGTCACGGGTATCCAGTGGTTCAATCAGAAGAAGCAGGAGTTCGAGTTCCGGCCTGGGCCCATTATCTCCCAGGTCGTGCTGGCCGACGAGATCAACCGCGCTACGCCGCGCACCCAGTCGGCGCTGTTGGAGGCGATGCAGGAGCGGCAGGTCACAGTCGATGGCGAAACGCTGCCGTTGCCCCGACCGTTTATGGTGCTTGCCACGCAGAACCCCATCGAACTCGAGGGCACATTCCCGCTGCCGGAAGCCCAGGTGGACCGCTTCCTGATGCGAGTCGCGCTGGGCTATCCGACCGAGGCCGAGGAGCACGATATTCTGCTTCGATTCGAGCGCGAAGACCCGCTGGAAGAGCTGGGGCCGGTGGTGGAGGCCGGCCATATCCTGGAAGTGCAGGACGCAGTTCGCCGGGTCAAGGTGGCACAGCCTGTCCGATCCTATCTCGTGAACGTAGCTCGCGCGACGCGCAGCCACCCGGCTGTTGATCTGGGCGTCAGTCCCCGAGGAACGCTCTCTCTCTATCGAACCTCGCAGGCGCTGGCTGTCCTGCGAGGCCGGGACTTCGTGATCCCTGACGACGTAAAGCACCTGGCTCCTTCCGTGCTGACGCATCGCCTGATCATCAGCAGCGAGACCCGTCTGCGTGGCCGCACGGCCGAAGAGGTGGTGAGAGGCATTGTCGACCAGGTGCCCGTGCCAGTGGAAGATGGGGTGTGAATGGCCTGGCAAAATATCAGCGAGCAAATGCCACAGATGGACATCCCCACGGATGCCCGGTTTGCCCTCTCACTCAGGGATCATGTAGATTGGTTACTCGCTAGCTCAACGGATCTTGCTGGTCGTTTATGTAGAGCGTGGCGAGCGGACACGCATCATTTCTGCACGTCGTGCTACTCGCCATGAGAGGAAGTTATATGAAGAAGCCTGAAAACGAACTGGAAGAGGAATTCGAGCTCAAGTTTCGTCCTCGCGAGACGGAGACGGTATCGATTGCGGTTCCCACGGACACCCTGGCCTCCCTCAACAAGGTTGCAGTCAGTCGAGACATGTCTGTGCAAGCATTGCTCAAGTTCTACATCGGACAAGGGCTGCGAGATGATCTGGCCAGGCTCTTTGGCGATCGCGTGCTGGAAACAACCGAGCATGTTCTGACGAGGTACATCCACTCTGAAGAAGAAATCTCCTCCATTGTCCGCGAGATTCGCAGCGAAGTGGTCAGTTAGCATCACTGTTCCAGCTATTGCCAGGCGGGCAGGCGGCCTTGCACCCAGTGGAGTTGACCGTGCTCCGTGGCGGCTTTCAATAAAGCCGATCAGGCTGACAGCGGTTCCGGTAAGTAAATTGGCATGTATGGCGAGAACTGGGGATTAGTCGTTGTTGCGCTGCTGGTCTTGGGAGCCGTTCTGGG
>JBHHTZ010000128.1:0-8660 GCA_046753605.1 Anaerolineae bacterium | reverse complement strand
GCCAACAGGATGCCGAACTCGTAGAGCAAGATCATGGGGCCCATGACCAGCAGCATGGTGAAAGGATCGGTGGTCGGGGTGAGGACAGCGGCGACCCCTGCGGCTACGACGATGGCGTAGCGCCGGCTGCGCGCCAGACGCTGATGGCTTACGAGACCCACTTTGGATAGGAAGTAGATCACCAGCGGTGTTTCAAAAATCAGGCCGGTGATGACGAGGAACCGGACCACGAAGGACACGTAGTAGTCGAGCCGCCACTGCTGGACAACCAGGTCCGACAGGAATCCCTGGAGAATCGGCAGGCCGAAGGGCAAGATCACGAAGTAGGCAAAGAGTAGCCCCACCACGAACAGCGCCCCTGCCAGCGGAGCTACGAGGTACAGCCAGCGCCGTTCGCGACGTGTTAAGCCTGGCACCAGGAAAGCCACGAACTGATAGACGATCACCGGCATTGCGATGGCCAGGCCACATAGCAGGGCTACCTTGAAGTAAACGATATATGTCTCGGTGGGGGTAAAAGCCTGTAGCGGGGCCTCGCCTGGCAGCAGGGCCCTGAACGCCTCAAGCACTTGCTTGGCGAAGATGATGCTCAAGCCGGTGGTGATTGCCAGTGCAATGACAGATTTGATCAGGCGCCGGCGAAGTTCCTCCAGATGTTCAATGAGCGTCATCCGGGTCTCGTCGTCGGGCTCCGGTTCGGGGGCCGGCTCCGGTTCGCCAACTGCCGGCGGGGGAGGAGATGCCGGCGGCGCCGGCGGCTCCACAGTGGTGACAGATGTCACCAGGCCGGCATCGTCTACGATCGCTCGGGCCTGTCCGCCAACGTCGATGTTGGGTTCGACGTTAGCCGCCGAAGCGAGAGGGTATTTTTCACCGTCGATTGTGATTGACTCGCCTGGGATGAGGTCCTCGACGGCGCCTGTCAGGATGGTGCCGTCGGCAACTGAATCATGCACCGTCGCCAGCCGGCTTCTCCTGCTTGGTGGGCTCTGCCTCGCCGTGCGCGGCACGCTCCGTCGCTTCTAGCTCGCGCGAGAGATCTTGCGTGATTTCGCTCGAGGCATCGCGGAACTCACGAATTGATTTGCCTAACGCCTGCCCAATCTCGGGCAGCCGGCCAGGCCCAAACACAATCAGGGCAATGACGAGGACCACAATGACCTCAGCCGGACCCAGTCCAAACATTCGATTCTTCCCCTTTCGTCTTTATGGCTACACCCACACTTTCCGTCGCGGCCAGTTACCAATACTTCTCGTCGCTAGAGCTCGTTGCGCCGACTCACATAGGCGCCTAGCGCGCCGTTCACGAATCGGCGCGAGTTGTCGCTGCCGAACGATTTCGCCAGTTCAACAGCCTCGTTGATCACAACCTTGATCGGCGCATCACCCTCCCGCAGCTCGAACAGTGCCACTCTGAGGATGTTTCGGTCGACGAGTGCCATTTGGTCGACCGGCCACTCGGTCGCAATCTTCGCGATGATCTTGTCCAGCTCTGACTGGCTCTGAAGGACGCCCCGTACAATCCCGTGAGCGAAGGCAACGGTGTCGTCGCCAAGTCCTTCATACTCTGCGAGCCGCTGCTCAAAAACGTTCGCTGGATTGTGTTGTGTGGCGTCGACTTCGTACAGCACCTGGAGCACCAGTTGCCGCGCAAGCCGCCGGCCCTTCATTCCGTTACTCCTCTGTCACCCGGTAGCATCACATCCTGGATGTAAACATTCACCTCAGTGACAGACATCCCCACCATTTTGCGGATGGCCCGACTGATCGCTGTTTGGACCTGCTGGCCAAGGGTAAGCATGTTGGCGTCATGCTCGGCGATCACGTGCAATTCGACGGAAACAGAATCGCCGGCGATTCCGACTTTCACGCCCCCATGGCTCGCGCCTCGCTTGAAAACGCGGTTGATGCCGTCCATGATGCTTGTGTCCAGACGGGCAACCCCCGGTGTCTTCAATGCCGTCAGCCGGGCGATGGTGACCAATACTTCGGGTGCAATTGTGACCTTGCCCAACTGCTTTTCCATTGATCCCAACTCGATTTCTCAGATGACCATACCACCGTCGACGCGCACAACCTGGCCTGTGATAAAGCTGGCTTCGTCGGAGGCCAGGAAGGCGACGACATTCGCAACGTCGTCAACAGTTCCCAGCCGGCCCAAGGGCGTGAGTTGCACGGCCTGCTGAATCAGGTCCTCCGGCAGATCAGCCGTGAGGTCGGTGGGGACGTAGCCAGGTGCAACCGCGTTGGCGGTGATGTTGCGCGCGCCCATCTCCTTGGCGACGCTCTTGGTGAAACCAATGAGGCCGGCCTTGGCCGCCGAGTAGTTGGCCTGGCCCGGATTGCCGGCAACGCCGGCTACCGACGTAATATTGATAATCCGGCCACCGCGTTGCTTCATCATCGGGCGGATGGCCGCTTTGGTAACATTATAGGTCCCTTTCAGGTTCGTGTCCAGCACCAGGTCCCAGTCGGCCTCCTTCATAAGAGCGAGCAGATTGTCCCGTGTGATGCCCGCGTTGTTCACAAGAATGTCGAGGCGACCGAATGCGTCGAGGGTGGTTTTCACCAGGCGTCGGGCGTCGCCCGTGTCGCGCACATCCCCTGCCACCGCGATGGCTTCTCCACCGTTGAACCGAATCGACTCGACCACTTCCTCGGCGGCGCCTTCGCTGGCGTGATAGTTGACGGCAACGCTGGCACCCTGGCTGGCCAGCTTCTTGGCAATGGCCCGCCCGATGCCGCGTGACGCGCCGGTTACCAACGCAACTTTGCCCGTGAGGTCAATCATCAGCTTGCTCCTGTGTTTGGCGATCACTTTGTGCCGCGAGCGACTCGAATTCGGCAACACCGGTCGGGTCTTGCACGTTAAGCCGCCTGGCGCATCGATCTATGCGGCGAATGAGGCCGGCCAGCACGCTGCCTGAGCCAATCTCCACGAAAGTATCAACCCCCTGATCCAGCATGTGGCGGATCGACTCGACCCAGCGCACCGGCTGTGTGAGTTGCTGGACCAGTTCGTGACGGATGGCCGGAGCCGTCCCAAGCGGCCGTGCGGTGACATTGCTGACGACGGGGATCGAGGGTGTCTGGATCGGAGTTGCCTCCACGGCCCGCGCAAACTCGTCTACGATGGATTGCATCAGCACGGAGTGTGCGGCGATGGAGACGGCAAGGCGAATTACGCGCTTAGCGCCGGCCTGGCTGGCCAGGTCCATGGCTCTCTCGATGCCGTCGATTGTTCCGGAGATGACAATCTGGCCGGGCGCGTTGTTGTTGGCTACCTGGACGCCGCCGGCCTGTTGACAGATGTTCGCCACGGCTTGCTCATCCAGTCCCAGGACCGCTGCCATGCCACCTGGGCTGCGCTCGCCGGCAAGCTTCATCAGCCGTCCGCGTTCCCGAACCAGGCGCAACCCGTCGGCAAAGGTGAGGGCGCCGGCCGCGACCAATGCGCTGTACTCGCCCATGCTGTGGCCGGCGACAAATGCCGGCACGACCTGCTGAGCCCGCTGTTGCAGAGCGCGCAACGCGGCGATGCTCACCGTCAGCAGGGCCGGCTGGGCATTCACCGTATCATCCAGCGTCTCCTTGGGTCCGTCGAAGCACAACGCGGCGAGATCGAAGCGCAACATCTCGTTTGCTTCCTCGAAAGTCTCGCGAGCCTCCAAGAAGGCGTCGTATAGCTCCCGTCCCATCCCGACCTGCTGTGACCCTTGTCCGGGAAAGACGAAGGCTAACCTGTTGGTCATGGCGTGTCCGGCGGATTCAAGGTAGGTATGGCCCTGGCCAGGCGCGGGCATGGAGGCAGCGCCCGCGCTCAGCGAGGACCCAGAAATGCGGCGAGGCTCACAGTTCCCGTGTCAGCTTGTAGCTCGATCTACTCGCTTGGAGGTTGTTCCTCAACTGCGACTACCTCGACACCACGATAGAAACCACAATGTGGGCAGACATGGTGTGGTAGCCGTGGACTGTGACACTGTGGGCACTCTACGAGGTGGACCCGCGATAGACTATCATGTGTGCGACGCTTGTCCCGTCTCGTACGAGATACACGTTTTTTGGGTAGGGGAGCCATTTACGTTATTCGCCTCCTGAGTTGATTATTCCTCATTTCTCGTATAGCAGTGCTTGTAGCTTCGACCATCGTGGATCGATGGTTTGGGTCTCGCACTGGCACTGCCCTTCGTTCAAACGCTGTCCACACTGTGGGCAAAGGCCGGCGCAGTCTGGCCGGCAGACGGGGTGCACGGGTATCGCAAGTAACGTTCTCTGCCGAATCACCTCCGCGATGTCAAGGATGTGATGTTCGTCGATGAGCGTTGCCGACTCTTCGCCGGCGATCCGCGGTAGCACGGCTCCTGACCTGATGTCGATGATCGGGCGAAAACTCTCCTCCAATTCGACCTGCACAGGTATTTCAAACGGATCGAGGCAACGATCACATACCAGTTCCAGTGCGGTCTCCAGCGTGCCGGTCACCAAGATGCCATCGGTGGTGCGCATCAGGGTCACCATCCCCTGGATCGGACTTCTCACTCTGACATCATCGACGTCCAAGAGGGCCTGCAGTTCGCTGGCCGGTTCGTTGACCTCGTAGCGCCGTGATGTACCCGTCGATGCACGTAGGAGTTGTGCGACGTTGAATTGCATCGGTTGTTAAGCCTCTTCTGGAGCTGAGAATCTCGTCGAGCGGTTTGCACTCGACGGTGGGTTTACCGGACCTCCGCTCCAGGAGGCCCAACCCGGCACATGATTATAGGCGAGATGGGTTGGGCTGTCAAGAAACTGATGTGTCCGGGGAGACGGCTGTCGCGTCTTCCTCCGTGTCCTCGGCGGGCGGTGTGTCCGGTGACTGGGCCGGCCTCAGCAGTTCAATGCCGTTTCGGACGGTGCTCTGGAAGCTCCGCAGTTGCTCTTCAAGCTCCACCAGAACTCGGAGCGCATAGGCATCAGCGTCGGCGCGGATGCTTTCGGCTTCCAGGTGAGCGTGCTCCAAGAGGGCCTCTTCCCGCTCTTCGGCTCGCTGGGCGATGCCATGTTCCGCCACCATTTCCTCTGCTTGCTGCTCGGCCAGAGCTACAATGTTTTGTGCCCGCTCCTGCGCCTGTGCAAGGATTCGGTCCCTGTCTTGCTGGACCTGTTTGGCCTCCTGAACCTCTTTCGGCACAGAGATGCGCAACTGATTGATGAGTCGCAGAAACTGCTCCTCATCAATCAGTACCATCTTTGTCAGGGGGACCTGGATCCCACGGTCGCGTAGGGATTCTAGTTGGTCAATCAAGTAGTCGATGTCCATGGTCATTACCCCTTTCGGATCGCCAATGGCCGGCTGTCTGGTGCGCCGGCTGTCGGTGAGTTAGGTTGCCGTGGCCAATAGTCCGGCTTTCGCCTGCAGCGCTCGGGCAGCAGACGGTGGTACCATTGCAGAGATGTCTCCACCGAGGAGAGCGACCTCCTTCACGAGGCCCGAGCTCAAGAATGCGTGCTCCGGGCTTGCCATCAGGCTGACAGTCTCGATCTCCGGTGCGAGCTGCCTATTCATGTGGGCCATCTTGAACTCGCTCTCGAAATCGGATACGACCCTGAGCCCCCGGATCAGCACCGTGGCTCCGCGTGCGCGCGCGTACTCAACCGTCAGCCCCGAATACGCATCCACGCGCACGTTGGCCAGATGCGAGACGGCGGTCGCCACCATGTCCATGCGCTCCTCGGTGGAGAATAGCGGGTTCTTGATAGGATGATCATGATCGAACACGGCCATGATTACCTGGTCGAAGATGGCGGCTGCCCGTTCGGCGATGTCCAGATGGCCGTTCGTGATCGGGTCAAACGTTGCTGGGAAGATTGCAGTTATCATGTTTACTTGCCTGGTTCAACTTAGCTTAGATCGCCCTCGCCTTTCCAAAAATCGTTGACGCGTTTGACTAAGAGGGCGTGTTCCGGTGTGGACAGGTCGGGGTCGCGCCGGAAAATCTCCATGGCCTCCGCTCGCGCTCTCTCCAGGATGCGGACGTCGCTGAGCTTGGCCGCTTTCAGATCGGGTAGACCGCTTTGGCGTGTGCCAAAGAACTCGCCGGGACCTCGGAGTTTCAGGTCTTCCTCGGCCAGACGGAAGCCGTCGTGTGTTTTTGCGACGATGTCGAGCCGCGCCTGGGCGTTTCGGGATGGTGAATCGGCCAGCAGCAGGCAGTAGGATTCGTGCTCGCCGCGGCCGACGCGGCCACGGAACTGGTGGAGCTGGGCCAGCCCGAAGCGGTCTGCGCCCTCAATAACCATGACCGAGGCATTGGGCACGTCGATGCCGACCTCGACGACCGAGGTGGATACCAAGATGTCCAGTTCGCCGGCCCGGAACTGTGCCATGACAGCTTCCTTTTCGGCGCTCTTCAGCCGGCCATGCATTAAGCCCAGCCGCAAGTTCGGAAAGACCTCCTGCTGGAGTCGCTCGTGCTCCTCGGTGGCGGCCTTGGCTTCTATCTTGTCCGATGCCTCCACCAGCGGGCAGATGATGAATGCCTGCCGGCCTTTCTCGATCTGCGAGCGAACGAACTGGTATGCTCGCTCGCGCTCCCTGGGAAGCACTTTGCGGGTGCCGATTGTCTGCCGGCCCGGCGGCAGCTCATCGATCACCGAGATGTCCAGGTCCCCGTACACCGTGAGTGCCAGCGTGCGCGGAATTGGCGTGGCTGTCATCACGAGCACGTGCGGCATGCGGCCCTTCTGTCGCAGCGCGGCTCGCTGACCGACGCCAAATCGATGTTGCTCATCAATCACCGCGAAGGCCAGGTCCTTGAATTCCACGCCTGCCTGAATCAGTGCATGTGTCCCGACCACGATGTCCACCTTGCCGGACGCGATCTCGTCGTATAGCGCCTTCTTGGCCGCTTTGGTCAGGCTGCCGGTCAGGAGCCGGACTTCGATCCGGCGGCTCTGGCCCGAGGCATCACGAACGACGACCGACGAAGGCTGGCCACCGGTCCCTGGCTGCTCACCTGCCAACGAAGTGAGAACGTCTATCACGTTTCTGTAGTGTTGCTCGGTCAGAATCTCTGTGGGCGCCATGAGCGCAGCCTGGGCGCCATTGGCTACCGTCATGAGTATCGCGATGACGGCAACAACCGTTTTGCCGGATCCGACATCGCCCTGGAGTAGCCGGCTCATCGGGCGCTTGCGTCTCAGGTCCCGCAGGATGTCGTTCAATGCCCTATCCTGGGCCTGCGTTAGCTTGAACGGGAGCGCGTCTAGCGTGGATTGCAGAAGGTCACGGTTAATTTCGAGTGGCCGGCCTGTCTCCTGCTGCCACGTGCGTCGCTGTCGGAGGACGCCGAGCTGAATGAGCAAGAACTCGTCGAAGCTGAGCCGGCGCTGTGCCTCTTTCAGAATCCCCCAATTGTCGGGGAAGTGGACCTGCCGCAGCGCCTTGTTGATACCGAGCAGGTTTTCTCGCGTCCGTACGTGTTCAGGCAGGCATTCCACAACGGAGTCGGTCCAGCCCTTGACGACGCGGTACATGAGGCGACGCATCCAGCGCGCAGTGACCCCTTTTGTCAAGGGGTACACGGGGACCAGCCTGGCGGTGTGGAGCAGTTCCTTTTCCAGGGGTTCCCACTCAGGTGTCTGAAAGGTGAGCCGGCCCAGGTACTTCTCGACCCGTCCACTGAGGACGATCTTGCGGCCAGGGCGTAACTGCCTGGCGAGGTACGGTTGGTTGAACCACGTGGCCTCGATGGTTCCCGTCGCGTCCGAGAAGATGGCTGTGGTGATGGTGCGTCCGGATCGCGTGCGACGGTTTTTGCACTCCCAGACCGTGCCGACGATGGTCACTTCCTCGCCGTATTCAAGCTGACTGATCGTCTTGAGCGCGCTGAAGTCGTCGTAGCGCCGGGGAAGGAGGTAGAGCAGGTCTTTTACCGTCCGTACGCCCAGCCGGCTGAGGCGTTGGCGGTACGTCTTGCTGATGCCCTGAAGCTCGTCTACAGGTGTGCGGAGGTCCAGGTCAGTCCGACGCACTTGAGCGGTTCGCGGGGGGGCGGTCTGCTGTGCAAGGTCCTGGACCGGCTGAGGCGTCTCTGGCCGTGGTTCCTCGTGACGCTCCCTGGGCGGCGTCGATGCCGGCGCCGGGCCGGCCGGCGGCTGTGAAGAACCTTGTGTTGGATCGACCGGCCGCCCAGCGCTCTGTACCCTGGCCTGGCTCGGCGGTGTGACAGGTAGGTCTGTGGCTCGTTCCTCGGGCACGCGAATCTGCTTCAGTTGCTTCTGGGCCTCCTGCACGGTTGACCTGCGGTTTTCCGGGTCTTTGTGCTCGTAACCGCGTAGCAGCTCCGTGATGATGCGAATCTGGCGTTGGCCGGCATCGTCGTCGATGGCTTCCAGCGCCTCCTGCTCCCAGCGCGCCACGAATCGCTTGAGACCGCCTATCACAGCGCGATCGCGGAACTCCATTTTGCGCTCCAGGTTTAGTACCTTGTCCAGCTTTTCCAATACCGGCAACATGCCGATCCTCTCAAAAGTTAGTGGTGTCCTGACTCTGCAAGCAGGGAAATGACTGATGAAGTTTGACAACTTAATCGGGGTACGTCTTGCCAAACCAGATTTGTCTCGCCGCCGTCGCCCGCCGATGAAGCGACGTCCTGAGCCTGTCGAAGGATCGGCGGGCT
>JBHHTZ010000127.1:0-8685 GCA_046753605.1 Anaerolineae bacterium | reverse complement strand
GGCGATGGCTGAGAAGCAGTGCGCTGTTACCGGATTATTTTCTCAAGGTTCATCAACCGCCGGCAGTGTAGTAGATGAATGGTTGCCATCGGAGGAAGCAACGATGAGATTTGAGAATCGTCCACGCCTGGGCTTGTCGCTGGGCCGGCCACGAGCACTCGATTGGTCTGACTTTTTCGAGGCTCTGGCTCAGCACACGGAGTACGAGGCGCGGCTGGATGCGCTGCTGGAACTGGTTGCCACGGCTGCTGAGCGGCCCGTGGTGGCCCTGTACCTGGCTGACAGCCCCGAAAGCCGGCCCCAGTTGCTCCGCCTGCGCTACCCCAGTGGGGCAGGCAGGAGATCGGAGGGGTCCCAACCCGACGCTGACGTGCCGTTCCTGGGCAGGACCCTGGGCCGGTGGGGACAGGACACAGCGGACATCGAGACATTCGAGGCCGACGACGAAATCTACTCTGACAGCGTCGTGTCTGTGAGCGCCGGCCTGTCCCTGGACCTGCCGCGCGATGAGCGGTACGCGACGGCGGGTGTCGTCGCCACGCCGATTGGTCCGCTGTACTCCGTGCCCCTACACCGCCAGGGGACACAGATCGGAGTGGTGCAGGTGGGGCCTGTCTCCGACAAGCCGGGCCGCCAGTTGCTCAAAGTGATGGAATCCGTAGCTGCGCCGCTGGCCCACGCTGTCGCCCTGGCACGCGAGCAGAACCGGTTGCGGGAACAGCTCGCGGAACACGAGGCCCGCTCCGACGTCAGCCGGCAGATGCTGCGCTCCGCCTTCGAGCTGGATGAGTTTCTCAACCTGTTGCTGGACCTGGCGGTGAAAGCCAGCGGGACCCAGGCCGGCTTCATTGCTCTGGCCGACACAGCGGGGGCGGTTAAGCTACACTCGGCGGTGGACCTGCCGCAGGGCTTGCTGGATGACGTGGATCTGACGCCGGGGGCCGGCTTCCTGGAGTGGCTGGATGAAGCAGATCGCTCCCTCTACGTAGCCGACTTCGTCCGGGCGGCGGCGCTCGGCATCCAGGCTATCCTGGCAGTCCCACTGGCTGACGCGGAACGGGTGCTGGGGGTGTTGGGGCTGATGAACCTGGACGCCGGCCAGACGCCGGCCGAGCACAGCCTGAACCTGTTGGAGATCTTTGCCGGGCAGATCGAGTTGGTGTTGGGGAACGTGCAGCTTTTCGAGGCGTTCAACCAACAGTTCATGGACACAATCCATGCGCTGGCCCGGGCGTTGGACGCCCGCTACCCCCACAGCCAGGGTCATCACCGCCGCGTCACCGACTGGGCGCTGGCCATCGGTCGGGAGATGGGCTTGAGCGAGAGCCAGTTGGAGGCGTTGCAGATGGCCGGCCTGGGCCACGACGTGGGCATGTGCGGGATCGTGGAGGTGGAGCATGGTTTCCAGGCTGACTTCCACCACCCCACCATCGGGGCTTCCATGTTCGATATGTTGCCCAATGGCCAGGCTGCCGGCGCAATCGTAAGCACCCACCACGAATGGTTTGACGGCTGGGGTTTTCCGGCCGGCCTGAAAGGGGACGAAATTCCCGTCGGCGGCCGCATTCTGGCGCTGGCGGAGTTCATCACTGAAAGCACCACGGCCGATCCCATCCAGACGGCGCTGCCACCTTCCAGGCTGTTCGAGGAGGTGGAGACTCGGCGTGGCCGGCAGTTTGACCCGGCGGTGGTGGATGCCTGGCGAGCTGCTTTCGACCGGCAGCGGGGGCAGGCGACGGCGGGTGCGTCCTACCGACCTTGCTTCGAGTTTAAGGGAGAGCCGGATGTGGCCTGCGCCACGTGCCCGGCCCGCACATCGGCGGCCCTGTGCTGGACTCTCCCCGACGTCCGCTGCATACACCACGGTGATCCCGATTGCACCGGATGTTTTGTCTACCTGGAAGCGGTCGAGCGGGCTCAGGCGGTGGGTGAAGAAGTGCCGCCGCCTGCAAAACAAGACCTTTAGGGTTTCCAAAACCCTAAAGGTCTGGTACACAACAGATGAGGAGGTATGCATGGATCTTCAGATTCACCCAGAAGGCCAGGTCAGCGTTGTGGAACTCAACGGCGACCTGGACGTGGCCGGTGCACCCACGTTGCAGAACGCCCTACAGGAGATCATCGACAGCGGCGGGCAGCACGTGGTAGTGGATCTTGGCGCTGTTCCCTTCATGGACAGCTCTGGCCTGGGCGTGCTTGTGGCTGCCCATCGGCGGATGGCGGCTGTCGGTGGCCGGCTTGCTCTGGCCAATGCCGGGCCGGCGTTGCAGAAGGTCTTCCAGCTCACGCGCACGAACCGTCTTTTCGAGATGCACGACACGGTGAGCGACGCCGTCGCGGAGATGCGTGATGCGTGAATGCCTGGCGAATGAATTCGCGGCAACCCTTCGATAGGCTCAGGACGCCGCCCGTGCGAAGCCGCCCTACGGCGGCTAGTCGGCGTGTGACGATGACTGATCGTATTTCCGTACTCTTCGAGACCGAAGGAACCTACCCCTTTGCCAGCGGGGGTGTGTCCACCTGGTGCAAGATCCTGGTGGAGGAGCTGCCCCAGATCGACTACGTCATCTTCGCCGTCACTGGGACACCGCAGGTCAAGACGAAGTACCCGGTGGATGACAAGCCGAACATCCGGCGGATCATCCAGGTTCCGATGTGGGGAGCGGAGGAGCCGGCGGAGTGGATTCTGCCCTTCCGCGCTCCACCCAACATCCCTTTCTCCGAACTGTTTCTGCGGAAGAAAGCGACCACCGAGGAAGTGATCCGAGAGAAGTTCCTACCCCTGTTTCGCCACTTCCTGCGCGGCTTCGAGGAGTCTGGCGCCGACGTACTGGTGTACGGCCCGACGGTCTGGGCCATGTTCCGTTATTTCCAGGAATACGATTACAACCTGACCTTCAAATCCAGGCTGGTGTGGGAGGCATTCAAGGACGAGATGTTGCGTCCCTATCGGGAGCATCCGGAGCAATTCCTGCCCGACGAGTACCCCAGCGTCTTCGATCTGACGACCGGGTTGCGCTGGCTCTACGCCATGCTCATGGCCCTCACCGCTCCGGCGCCGGAGACGGACGTCAGCCATTCGACCATCGCTGCTGCCTGCGGGCTGGCGAGCATCTATGCCAGATTCGAGTACGGCACCCCGTTCATCATCACCGACCACGGCGTCTACGCCCGCGAGCGGTACATCGCAGTTTCGGCCACCGACTTCACGTTCTTCGCGAAGCGCTTCCTGATCAATCTGTCCACCTTCGTCTCGAAGCTGAACTACGTCTACGCCGATCAGCTCTCTCCTGTCGCCAACTTCAACCAACGCTGGGAGATCCCCTTCGGCGGCAATCCGGAGAGGGTCGCCACGATCTACAACGGCGTCGATCCGGGTGTGTTTGTGCCTGGCCCGAAGCCGGCAGAGTTCAGGAACTATCCCACCTGTGTTGCCGCCGCGCGCATCTTTCCGCTCAAGGACCTGGTCACGATGATCAAAGGGGTGGCTGTAGCGCGTGAAAGCATCCCCAACTTGAAGGTCATTGTCCACGGTTCACTCAAGGCCGACCCGCCCTACGTGCAGAGGTGCCGCGATCTAGTCAGGGAACTGGGGTTGGGGCCTGGCACGGGAGACGTAGCCGGCGACGATGGAGCCGACGATATTGACAGTTGGACGTTCCGTTTCGGCGGCTTCCACAACCAGCCGGCCCGGATTTTCACCATTGGGGACATCAGCCTGCTATCCAGCATCTCCGAGGGGTTCCCCTTCACTGTGTTGGAGAGTATGTCCTGCGGGACACCGGTCGTGGGGACCGACGTAGGTGGGGTCAGAGAGGCGTTGGAGGGGCATGGGGTGGTCGTCCCGCCGCGTGACCCGCAGGCCTTCGGCGCCGGCATCGTCAAGCTGCTGTCCAACCACGACCTGCGCCAGCAGCTCTCCCGCAAGTGCCGCGAGACGATCCTGGCGAAGTTCAAGACGGAGACCTCGGTAGACGGCTATCGCGAGAGCTACGAGAGGTGGGCTACCTACAAGCACGAGCACCTGGACGACATTCGTGCGGAGAACGCCCGGATCATCGCGGCCTGGGAGCACGAGATCGAAGCCATCCGGCAGGAAGCGCCGGCCCCGCCGCCCGCCGACGCAGCGCTGCTAACAGGTCAAGGTCCTGGAGAGACTGGCCTGGCACTGCCGGCGAGAGTTTTCCGAAACCTGGGCAGTGTGCTGTGGTCCCGTACGCTCAACGGTGGGGCGAGCGGCGATCAGCGGGGCGGGCGCAATGGCGATCTGATGTCTGCGGAGACGCAGGAGCAGCGGCATGAAGACTGAAGCCCTTGCAGAGCCAACCGCCCCGGCCCACGGGGTCGAGCTGGCTGATTCTACCACCAGGGCTGATGGGCATCTCGCTGTGCCGGCACTGTCGGCCGACCCGGCCCACACCCCCGATCCGGAGATTCCTGACCCCGATCCACTGGACGCCGAGAAGGAAGAGCTGGTGGACTTCATCCTGGAGACCTGTGGCAGCCCGGTGGACTTCTGGGCCGTAGCAGCGACCCTGGAAAGCCGTGGGATGCGCGACGTCGATGCCGAAGAGAAGTACGGCGTCCAGCCCGTCAGCCGCTGGGTAGAGCCCAGGTCGGGATATGTGGTCAAGGGATCGATCATGGTCCTGGCCAAGGACATCTACGCTCGCTGCCGGAAGCGATTGCAGGCTGAGCCACCCGAAAAGGCCGATTTGCCCGAGCTGCGGTGGTGGCAAAAACTGGCACGCTTCCTCAAGTTCTACTTCCAGGGCACCCTCTTTGCCCTGCCGATGACCGGCCAGATCATCGCTGTGCTGGCGCTGCGCTATTCCTTGTGGGCCTTCCTCGAGTTCACCGAGGAACGGGCGACGGTGGTCGCCATCGGGACGATCATGAGCTTCGTCGTCACCGGCGGGTTTGTGCAGGCCATCGGCCGCAAGGGCATGTCGTACTCCGAGGCCGGCAACCATATTCTGGCCAGAGAGGTCTGCTATGGCCTGATCAAGCTGGGCACCGGCCTGGTTCTGGGCGTGGGGCTGGCATTCTACGTGCTGAACCTGATCATCCCCTTCTTCACCCAGGAGATGATCTGGATCAGCCTGATGTACTACGTGTTGCTGTCCGAGTTGTGGCTGTTTATTTCGATTCTGTATGTGTTAACGCGACGGGCAGCGATTCTGCTGAGCACGCTGGCCGGCGTCGGCATCGTGCACATTGTGATGACCTACACAAGCTGGGGCATCTATGCGGCACACGGGCTGGGCTTGCTGGGAACCAACGTGATCGTGGGCATCTGCGGTTACTACCTGCTGAAAAAAGCCGCCCACTCCGTGTCAGGTGATCTAAAAGACGCCCGCTTGCCGGCCTGGTCCATCCTCTACTACTCCTTGCGCCTCTACTTCCTGTACGGCATGTTCTACTTCGGCTATCTTTTCCTGGACCGGCTCGTGGGCTGGTCAGCTTCCGAGCAACCGCTGCCGTACATCATCTGGTTTCGCACCCCCTACGAGCTGGGGATGGACTGGGCGCTCGTCTCGCTTGTGTTCAGCATCGCGATGCTGGAATATACTATCAACGAGTTTGCAGCCCGCATCATCCCCACCCAGAAGCGATTCAGCGCGTTCGACATCGATGGGCACAATCGCTTCTTCAAGCGCTTCTACCTGCGCCAACTGATTCTGCTGATCGTCATTGCCATCATCAGCATCATCGCCACCTACTACGCCGTCACCTGGCTCCAACATTTCGAGGAAATCAAGCTGGTTCGGGACTTCTTCAAGAGCCCCATCACGTTCTTTGTCTACTGGATTGGAGCGGTGGGGTACAACCTGATGGTGGTCGGACTCTTCAACGGGGTTTTCTTCTTCTCCCTGTCCCGCCCGGTTCCGGTGCTGCGAGCTATTGTGCTGGCCTCGGTTGCCAACGCCGGCCTGGGCTACCTGCTCAGCCGCACGATTGGCTACCAGTACAGCGCGGTTGGCCTGGTCATCGGCTCGCTGGTTTTTGCTGTCCTGGCAACCCGCAGCGCGCTGCGTATGATGGGCGAGTTAGACTATTACTACTACTCGGCCTATTAGCGCCGGTCGGAAAAAGCAATAAACTCATCCCAGAGCAAGGCTAACCCGCAGGCACTCGTCGACGGCTTGCAAGGCTGCCTCGGAGAAGCGGCCCAATGTTCTAATCACCTGGCTCTTGGGGACGGTGAGGATGAGGTCGGCATGAACCACCGAAGCCCGATCCAGTCCCGTGCCCCGGGCCTCGGGGGGTGTCCAGGCGTACGATGAAATTGGTGGGGTAGGCACGCCTGGGAATTCGTGAGGAGATGGCAGCCACGATGAGGTTGGGGCTGAAGCGGTTACCAACATCGGTTTGGACGACGACCGCCGGGCGCACTTTGCTCTGCGAGAAGTCGGTGATGAGGGGAAACGCCACCAGCACGATGTCGCCTCGCCGGAACGGTGAGCGGTGGCCTTTCACCATTCCCACACCCCCTCCGCAGCCTTGGCTTGCGCGCCCAGCATCTCCTCGGCGATGGGAGCCACGTGCCCGGCCATTTCCTGGTACCCTTCGGCAAGCAGGGCTTCGAATTCCTGCCTGCGCTGCTGCTCCAGCCACTCCCTGATGGCCTCGCGCACCACCTGGCTGCGTTTGCGGTTCAGCCGTCGCGCCCAATCGTCAAGGCTGGAGAGCAAGTCTGGCGAAATTGTGATCATGATTCGTTCCATCATCCAGCCCTCCTTTTGTCCATATCATTCCGCACAGCAAGTATAGATAATTAGGTCCATAAAGCCAAGACGGCGTTAGTCATCGTTTGGACCAGACAAGCGCAAGAACGTAGGGCAAGTTGGCAACTTGCCAGACGCAATTTTCCAAATTGCGCTACAGCCGGCCGAAACGATGACTAACGCCGTTGCGCTCTACTTGATGCCGGAGTGCAGAAAGCTTTGAATGAAACGGCGTTGGAACACGAGAAAGGCCAGGAACAGAGGGGCTGCCACCAGCAGCGTGGCCGCCATCAGCAGGGGCCAGCGCGCCCCGATTTCGCCCAGTTGGGTGAAACGCACCAGGCCCACGGTCAGGGGCCGGCTGTGATCGCTGAGCGTCACCACCAGCGGCCACAGGAAGTCGTTCCAGTGCCAACTGACCGACGACAGCCCGAAGGCGACCAGCGCGGGCGTGGCCGGCGGCAGGTAGACGTGACGCAGCAACTGCCACCACGTGCAGCCGTCGATGATGCCGGCATCCACCAGATCGCGCGGGACTTCCAGGAATGCCTGGCGCATCAGGAACGTGCCAAAGGCTGAACCGAAGTAGGGAATCGCGACCGCCAGCCGCGTGTCGAACAGGCCCAGCCGGCGGATGGTGGCGAAATTGGGCGCCAGCAAGGCCGTGGTTGGGATCATCAGTTGCAGGAGGATGAAAAAGAAGAGCGTGCGGTGGCCGGCAAAACGGTAGTGGGCGAAGGCATAGCCGGCCAGCGTGATGGTCACCAGTTGGACCCCCAAGATCATGGCGACGATGACAATTGTATTGACATAATAGTGACCGAAGGGCGCCAGGGACCAGGCGCGCAGGTAGCTGGCGATGGTCATTGTGTGGCCGAACCACACATCACCCCGCCCCAGCGGGTCGTCCTCGGGCCGAAACGAGATCACGACCGCCCAGACGACGATCGAGGCCCAGCCGGCTGCTAACACCACCGTCAACAGTGTCACCAGCCCGCTGCCGATCCGCGCCAGCGGGCGTTGGGGCGAAACGTTACTGGCGAGCATCCGGCCCCTCCCTGCGTTCTGAGAGCACGAAGTTGGTGATGGTGAAGAGCAGCAGAAAGGCGATCAGCACCACCGTAATCGTGGCCGAGCGCCCGACGTCCAGGTACTCGAAACGCACCTGCCACAGCCAGTAGAGCAGTACGGAGCTGGCATTGCTGGGTCCGCCCTGGGTCAGCACGAAGATGTGGTCCACCGTTTGAAACGCGCCAATAAAGGCGATGGTGGAGATAAAAAGCGTACTGCGGCGCAGCAGAGGGAAGGTGACGTACCGCAACTGCTGCCACCAGTTGGCCCCGTCCAGCGCCGCCGCCTCAAAGACGTCCGAGGGCAGGTTTTGCAGGCCGGCCAGGTAGAAAAGCATGTAGTAGCCGGCGTTCTTCCAGATGGCCACGATCATCACCGTGAGCAGCGCCAGATTGGGGTTGGCCGTCCAGTTCTGTGGCCCGCGGTAGCCCAGGAATTGCAAGCTGGTGTTGAACAGGCCGTAATCGGGTGTGAAGAAGAACATCCAGATGGTGGCTGCGCTCACCATCGGGAGCACGGTCGGGTAGAAAAATGCCAGGCGGAGCAGGCCGACGCCCCGCAGCCGGCGGTTCACCAGCAGGGCCAGGGCAAACGCCAACAGGATGCTGACCGGCACCGTGCCCACGACGTACAAGAGCGTGTTGACCAACACCTTGTGGAAATCGGCGCTGGCGAAGAGATCGGCGTAGTTGCCCAGGCCGACGAAGGCCGGCTCCCGAAAGCGGGCGATGTTCAGCCGCTGGCGAAACAGGCTCTGATAGAAGACGCGGACAGTCGGCCAGGCCGTGAAGAGGGCCACGAAAACCGCCGTGGGCAGGATGAGCAGATAGGGCAGCGGCGACAGGCGTCGCTTACGTTGGGTTACTTGAGCAGTCACAGCCGGCCT
>JBHHTZ010000126.1:0-8688 GCA_046753605.1 Anaerolineae bacterium | reverse complement strand
CTTAGGAACGGTGATTAAATAACTTTCCCATTTCCAGATCAGGGTAGCGCCGGCTGAGTAGGAGCGCCAGCGACGTATCGAAGCCAAGCGGGTCTCGAAAACAGGCTGTTTACACTCCGGCCGCTTGGTTTCGATACGCTCCGGCACGAAAAGCGTGTGCTTCCGCTACTCAACCGGCGCTTGCGTCAGGATGCAAACGCGCAAGTTATTTAATTCTCATTCCTTAGTAGTCACATCGTCTCAATAACCAGGGTAGGCGGGTGTCTACAACTTCAGACCGGTCGGGTCGGGCCGCCAGGAGTCCAGAACCTTCATGTAGTTGGCGCGCTCGAAGGCCGCCGGCTCTGCCACGTGCTGCTGGCTCATACTGCCCTGCATCTGAGCCACCGACTCGTACTCGTGCTCCTCCATCCACAGCACCAGGTCGTTCAAAACTTCGCCGATGCGCTGGATGCCGTATCGCAGCAACTCCGATGCCATCATAGTGATGTTCGCGCCGGCCATGAGGCCCTTTAACACGTCCTCATGCGTGTGAACACCACTGGTAATCGCCAGATCGACGGGCACTCTGCCGTAGAGAATGGCTACCCAGTGCAGGGGCAGGCGCATCTCGAAGGAATTGCTCAACACGAGATGCGGTACCACTTCCAGGTTCTCCAGGTCGAAGTCAGGCTGGTAGAAGCGGTTGAAAAGCACCAGAGCATCCGCGCCCGCATCGGCCAGCCGGCCAGCCATGTTCGCTGTGGCGCTGAAATAGGGACTCAGCTTCACGGCGACCGGGATGGAGACCGTCTCCCTTACATTCCTGACGACGTCGAGGTACATCTCCTCCACATCGGAACCTGTAAGTGCAGCATTGGTGGGGATGTAGTAGACGTTGAGTTCCAGGCCATCGGCGCCGGCCTCCTCGATTCGTCGGGCGTATTCGATCCAGCCGCCGGTCGACACACCGTTCAGGCTACCGATGACGGGAACATCCAAGGCCTGTTTGGCCTGGCTGACCAGGTTCAAGTACTGATCCGGCCCCATGTTGTAGTTTTCCATCTCCGGGAAGTAGTTCAGCGCTTCCCCAAAGCTTTCGGTCCCGTAGCTCAGATAGTGATCCAACTGGTGGCTTTCCAGGGTGATCTGCTCCTCGAAGAGCGAATACATCACCACGGCTGGGGCGCCGGCGTCTTCGAGCAACCGAATGCCATCCAGAGTGCGCGACAGAGGCGACGCCGACGGCACAATCGGGTGATCGAGGGTCATGCCCATGTAGGTTGTCATCAGGTCCATGGTCACTGTCCTTTCTCGGCTTCGCCCGCTGCGCTTGCGCTGAAATCCATCGCCGCCATCTGCTCATATCGACGCCAGTGTTCCAGCACCGCGGCCTGGGCTTCGGCCAGCAATCTGGCAGCGGCTTCGGGGTTGCTCTGGGTCAGCACCCGATAGCGGGTTTCGTTGTAGGCGTAGTCCTTCAGCGGGGTCTTCGGCGCCCGGGAGTCCAGTTGGAGCGGGTTCTTGCCTTGGGCCTTCAGTCTCGGATCGAAGCGATAGAGGGGCCAGTAGCCTGCGTCGGTCGCCAGTTTCTGCTGGTGCATCCCCTTGGCCATGTCAATGCCATGCGCGATGCAGTGGCTATAGGCGATGATGATGGACGGGCCGTCGTAGGCTTCGGCCTCCAGGAACGCCCGCACGGTTTGCGTATCGCCGGCGCCCATGGCCACCTGGGCCACGTACACATTGCCGTAGCTCATGGCCATCATGCCCAGGTCCTTCTTGGGTCGAGGCTTGCCGCCGGCAGCGAACTTGGCAACCGCAGCTAGCGGGGTTGCCTTGGACGCCTGGCCGCCCGTATTTGAGTAGACCTCGGTGTCCAGAACCAACACATTCACGTTGCGGCCGCTGGCCAGCACGTGATCCAGGCCGCCATAGCCGATGTCATAGGCCCAGCCGTCACCGCCCACAATCCAGACAGACTTCTTGACCAGCACGTCGGCCAGGCTGAGCAGATCGCGCGAAGCCGCGTCGTCCCGGCCGGCCAGTTTGGCTTTCATCTCCGCCACTCGCTCCCGCTGAGCGTCGATGCCGGCCTCGTCCGACTGATCGGCGTTCAGCAGGGCGTCGGCCAGTTCAGCGCCGATGACGTCGCGCAGCCGGCCCACCAGGTCCCGGGCATACCCGGTCTGGGTGTCCACAGTCAGGCGCATACCCAGCCCGAACTCCGCGTTGTCCTCGAAGAGCGAGTTGCTCCAGGCCGGCCCGCGCCCCTGCTCGTTTAAGCTCCAGGGTGTGGTAGGCAAGTTGCCGCCGTAGATGCTGGAGCAGCCGGTGGCGTTGGCGACGAGGGCGCGATCTCCGAAGAGCCGGGTGAGCAGCGTCAGGTATGGGGTCTCGCCGCAGCCGGCACACGCGCCAGAAAACTCGAAAAGGGGCTGCAGGAGTTGTACGTTCTTCACGTTGTTGAACTTCAGCTCCTCGTGGCGCGGCATTTCCGGCAGGGAAAGGAAGAACACCCAGTTCTCGCGCTCCTGCTCGCGCAGCGGCAGTTGCGGTGCCATGTTGATGGCCTTGCGTCCCGCTTGGCTCTTGTCCTTGGCCGGACAGACTTCCACGCACAAAGCACAACCGGTGCAATCTTCTACGGACACCTGGAGGGTGTACTTCTGCCCCTTGAGTTGCCGCCAGCGGGCATCGGCGTACTTGAAGGTCGGTGGCGCATCCGCCAGCGCAGCTCCGTCAACCACCTTGGAACGGATCACCGCGTGCGGGCAGACCAGCACACATTTGCCGCATTGGATGCAGATGTCCGGCTCGAAGACCGGCACTTCCAGGGCCAGGTTGCGCTTTTCCCACCGGGTGGTGCCGCTGGGGTAGGTGCCGTCCGCCGGCAGTGCGCTGACCGGAAGCAGGTCACCCCGGCCGGCGATCATCTCGGCCGTCACCTTTTGCACAAACTCCGGCGCTTCTGGCGGCACAGCCGGCGGCATCTCGATGGCGCTGGTCGCCCGCTCCGGCACCGGAATCTCGTGCAGGTGAGCCAGGGCAGCGTCCACCGCGGCGAAGTTCTTTTGCACGACCGCTTCGCCGCGCTTGCTATAAGTCTTTCTGATGGCGTCTTTGATCCTGTCAATCGCCTCATCTCGCGGCAGCACACCGCTGATGGCGAAGAAGCAGGTCTGCATGATTGTGTTAATCCGCACCCCCATGCCGGTTTCCCTGGCCACGGAGTACGCGTCAATCGCGTAGAACTTCAGCTTCTTCTGGATGATCTGTTCCTGGACCGGTCGCGGCAGGTGATCCCATACCTCGTCCGGGCCGTATGGGCTGTTGAGCAGGAAGACAGCACCCTCTTCGGCCTCTTTAAGGACGTCGTAGCGCTCCAGAAAGCCAAACTGGTGCACCGCTACAAAGTTGGCCCGCTGGATAAGGTAGGTGCCGTGGATAGGGCGAGGGCCGAAGCGCAGGTGGGAGATCGTCTGTGCGCCGGCCTTTCTGGAGTCATAGACGAAGTAACCCTGAGCGTAGTTGGGCGTCTCTTCGCCGATGATCTTGATGGAGTTCTTGTTGGCTCCCACGGTCCCGTCGGAGCCCAAACCCCAGAACATGGCCCGCACCGTGTCGTCGGACTCGGTGATGAAGTCGGGGGCGTAGTCGATGCTGGTGTGGGTCACATCGTCGATGATGCCGAGGGTGAAATGGTTCTTGGGGTTGTCCTTCGCCATTTCGTCGAACAGGCCCTTGATCATGGCCGGCGTGAATTCCTTGGACGACAGCCCGTAGCGACCTCCGATCACACGGGGCTTGTGGGACAAGATGCCATCTTGTCCTACTTCGTTCATCGCCGTTACCACATCCTGGTAGAGGGGCTCACCGGCCGAGCCGGGTTCCTTGGTCCGATCCAGGGCGGCGATGACTCTGGTGGTGGACGGCAAAGCGGCCATCAGGTGCTCAGTCGAGAAGGGGCGGTACAGACGCACTTTGACCACACCCACCTTTTCGCCCTGGGCTGTCAGGTAGTTGACCGTCTCCTCGGCCGTCTCGCAGCCGGAGCCCATCAGAATAATGACCCGCTCGGCGTCTGATGCACCCACGTAGTCGAACAGGCGGTACTGGCGCCCCATGAGGCCGGCGAACCTGTCCATAGCCCTTTGCACGATGTCCGGCGCGGCCAGGTAGTAGGGATTTACTGTCTCGCGGGCCTGGAAGAAGACGTCCGGGTTCTGGGCCGTGCCGCGTATGAACGGGCGGTCGGGCGACAGCGCCCGCTGACGATGGTCTCGTACCAGGTCGTCGTCGATCATGGTCCGCATGTCTTCGTCGGCCAATTTCTCGATTTTTTGTATTTCGTGGGACGTGCGGAAGCCGTCGAGAATGTGCAGGATGGGCACCCGGGCTTCCAGCGTGCTGGCCTGGGCAATCAGCGCAAAGTCCATCGCTTCCTGCACCGAGTTAGCGAACAGCATTCCCCAGCCGGTGGCCCGAGCGGCCATCACATCGGAGTGGTCGCCAAAGATGGAGAGGGCCTGGGCCGCCACAGATCGGCACGCAATGTGGAAGACAGTGCTGGTCAGCTCGCCGGCGATCTTGTACAGGTTGGGAATCATCAACAGCAGACCCTGGCTGGCGGTGAAGGTGGTGGTCAGCGCGCCGGTTTGCAGTGCCCCGTGGACAGCGCCGGCGGCGCCCCCCTCGGCCTGCATCTCCATCACCTCGGGTACCGCGCCCCAAATGTTCGTCCGTCCCTGAACCGACCAGGCGTCTGCCAGCTCGCCCATAGGTGTGGCAGGGGTGATCGGGTAGATCGCGATCACCTCGTTGGTTTTGTGGGCAACATAGGCCGCCGCCTCGTTGCCATCAATGGTTACATGACTTCGTGTCATCCCATTACCTCCTGATTCTCCATTGCTACCCACTCTACTCTAGTCATCCACACTCGTCTGGCTATTTCGAGTCGCCATTGCGAGAATGGGTTATGGTTCCTCCCAACAGACCCTAAAGGTTTCCGAAACCCTTTAGGGTCTAAAAGTATTATAGTCCTGCGTCAAGTTTATCGCAACAGAGTCAAAATCGGGTCAAAATTCGGTTTACAACGCGTCCCAACCAGGCGCAGAATCTTGTCCCCAACTCATGACGGTCGCCACCTACGCTGTTGGCGAAGACAGGGGCGTGTGCTATAATTATGCGAGTCAGACTGAACTGAAAGGAGGTACGCCGTGTCGCTTCCACGACGAAAGCGCCAAAAGCGGCAGCAGAAAACAGAGCGTGACTGGAAGCAGATTGCTTTCTATGTGCTGAGTGGGTTAGTTGCGATCAGTATGGCGTTTGCCTACGTCATTTCATACCTCGCCGGCCGCTAACTTCACATCGCCGGCGCTGCGCTACGGCCCAAAAACGAATACGGGAGGTGAAGATTGACCAGCGAAGCCGGCCAGCCTCCACCCCCCGTCGCCGCGTCGATCTCCGTCGTTTACGGGGACTCCTCGTCCGCCTCAATGTCAACCCGCGCGGGAGCCTCCTTGCGGGTTGAGCCATCGCCGGCTGTGCGCTTGAGCGCCGGCAAGTCCTGGATCGTGCCGATGATGTCGATGCCGGTGAGCGCCTCTACCGCCGCCGGCACTTGCGCGATGATCTCGGTGACGTCGCGGGTGATCCGAGAGCTGCCGGCTCCGCCCGCACCGTCGCCGCCGATGACCACGATGCGCTCGGTCTTGCTGAGCGGTTGGGCGATCGCGCCGGCCAACTCTGGCAGGCTGGCGAGCAACTGTTCAATGATGGCTGCCTGGTTGTACATCGCCCAGGCTTCTGCCTTCTTGGCCTTGGCTTCCGCCTCAGCCAGACCTTGCTGCCGGATCACTTCGGCCTGTGCCAGACCCTGAGCTTTGGCTACCTCGGCCTGTGCCAGACCCCGGGCCCGGTTGGCCTCGGCTTCACCTTCGCCAACCCGCCGCACCGCCGCCGCCTGGCCCTCGGCCTCAGTCTCAGTTTGGAAGCGTTTCGCCTTGGCCAACGTTTCGATGCGGTATTGTTCGGCCTCAGCCGGCTTGCGGACCGTCGCCTCCAGCTCCTTCTCCCGGCGCAACGCCTCCTGCTGCTGAACCTCGATCCGTTTCTGCTTATCGACTACCTCGATCTGAACTTCCTGCTCCTTGACTTTCTGGTTGGTGATCGCCTGTTGAAGCGTGTAGGCCAGCTCAGCCTCGGCCGTCTGGCGGTTGACGTCGGCGTCGTACTTGGCCTTCTGAACCTGGAAGTTCTTCTCAGCCTCGGCGATCTTGGTTTGCGCGAGGAAGCGCGCTTCCTCCCCCTCCTGTTCTGCCTCCGCCGAGCGAATCTTGGCATCCCGTGCGGCCAGCGCCTCACCGATGGTGGCGTCACGCTTGACCTCGGCCGTGCGGGCTTTGCCTAGGGCATCCAGGTAGCCTTCGTCGTCCCGGATGTCGCGGATGGTGAAGGAGATAATCCCGAGACCCATGTTTGCCAGGTCGCCGGCGGCTACTTCCTGCACCTGCTGGGCGAAAGCATCGCGGTCTTTGTAGATCTCCTCGACTGACATTGTGCCGAGAATGGCGCGTAGATGGCCCTCCAAAGTCTGCAACGCTACTTGCTGGATCTCCTTTTCGGTCTTGCTCAGAAACTGTTCGGCGGCCGTGAATATCGATACGTCGTCCCCCCGGACCTTCACCTGGGCGACGCCATCGACGGTAACTGGGACACCTTGGACTGTATAGACCTTCGGAGTCACCACGTCGATGGTCATGATCTCCAACGAGAGATCGTCAACCCGTTCCACTACCGGCCAGATGAACGTACCACCACCCTTGACGATGCGGAAACCAACCGTCTCCTCCTGGCCGGTGATAGGGTTGGTGATCCGACGCCGGCGGCCAGAGATGACGAGTACCTCGTTGGGACCGACTTTCTTGTAGCGCGTGGAGTAGACAAATGCCAGCGTTAGCAGTACAAACAGCAAGCTGAAAATCGCAAAACTAGCCCCCAGTATTCCTGCCACGTTCTCCCTCCTTTCTTCAGTGAACAGTGAACAGTGATCAGTAATCAGTAATCAGTAATCAGTAATCGGGGTCTGATTACTGGTTACTGATCACTGATCACTGTTCTCTTCAAGTGGTTTCACAATGGCCACGTTGCCGACCATGCGTTCGATAGTGACCATAGTGCCACGCGGGATAGCCTGCTCGCCGGCGGCCCGCGCACTGGTCGTCACCCGACCGCCCCGGGCCACGAAGGCCACCTCCCCCAGCCGGCCCGGCGCGATGGGCGTGATCACTTCCCCAGTCGTCCCGACGACGTGCTCGGCGGTGACTTCGCTGGAGCTTTGAGGGGCGATCAGGAAGTAGCCGAAGGCGAAGTGGGCGATCGCAGCGATAACCAGTGCGCCAATCGCTGCCCAGAGCAGACTGGCCTGGGGCGATACGTTGAACAGGCCGGCCGAGATCAGTCCAAATGCGCCGAAAGCGGTCACGAAACTGGCAATCGTCACCGGGCTCAGGGACGTGACGCTCACCTCACCGTGCTCGAAGGTGATGTCATGCCCGCCGCCAAGATCGACGTGCCCACCACCGAAACCCAGGTCGTGCACCTCGCCACCGATCAGGATGACGATGGCGTAGACAACACCAACGGCTAGCAGCGTGAAGTACACACAGCTCAACGTCGAGAAACTCGCCAGGTCGGTCAACTGTGTCATCGTCTCATCCTAGACATCAACAATCTATACGCAGGAGATGCTGCCGAGGTCGCACTTCGCCAGTCTGATCTCCAAAAAAGGGTTCAACCAGGATTCGAGGGGCACAGAGGAGTCAGTGGGTCTGGCGTGAGCCTCTCCCCCTCTAACTCCCCCCTCTGGGGGGAGTTAGAGGGGGGGGCCAACATCCAAAGTCCCTACCTCACAAATCCGAGTTGACCCAAAAAAGGTTTTGGACTCACGCCAGTTCCCCAATGATCTCGTGAATCCGCCCAGCCTTGATGACCGTGGTGACCAGGTTCTCGCCAAACCGGTAGGCCAGATGGCGATAGTCTGGAACATCCAGGATCACTACATCGCCGGCCTTGCCCGGTTCCAGGCTGCCCACCTCCTCGCCCACGCCGGACGCGTAGGCCGCATTGATCGTCGCGGCCACGATGGCTTCGGCCGGGGACATCCGCATGTAGCGTGTGGCCAGGGCGATCATGAACGGCATCGACCCACACCAGCAGGTACCGGGGTTGATGTCGGTTCCCAGGGCGATGGGCAGTCCGACCTCGATCATCATGCGGGCGTCGGCGTAGTGGTCTGAGCCCAGCCCGAAGGTCGTGCCCGGCAGCAGCACGCCCACGACGCCGGCCTCGGCCATTTGTTCAACTTCCTCCCGTGTAGTTACAGCCAGGTGATCGGCGGATATAGCGCCCAACTCAGCCGCCAGGGCTGCGCCGCCCAGGGGCTCGAACTCGTCGGCATGGATCTTGAGCGCCAGTCCCAACTCGTCCGCCCGTTCCAACACGCGTCTGGACTGCGCCAGATTGAAGGCCCCGACGTCGCAAAAGACATCGACAAAGACCGCCACTGGCTGACCCCTGCCGGCTTCAACATTGGCAAAGGGGGGCAGCAGGGCATCGGCCACAGCGACGCGCGGCAGCATCTCATCGACGACCTCGTCGATGAAGTCGTCCGGTCGCCCCTGGAATTCGTCGGGAACGGCGTGGGCA
>JBHHTZ010000125.1:0-8769 GCA_046753605.1 Anaerolineae bacterium | reverse complement strand
AGTGCCCGTGCTACGCAGCAGCGCCCGATGAATCGGGCTTTCGGCCTCTTTTAGGGCGGAAAAGCCCCATAATGGGGCGCAGCTTTGTAGTCCGCCGACCCTTCGACGAGCTCAGGACATCGCTTCATCGGCGGGCGGGCCTGTCCGGCTCAGTACCCTGACTATTTTCTCAATCTTCATAAGTCGTCACTACGGAGAATACACAATACGCGGTACGCAACATGAGCATCGAAAGGGGTTTCCAATGAGAAAGTGGCTGCCTGTTCTGATCGTACTCGTCATCGCCCTCACGGTCGGCGTTTCTGTCAGTCAGAGCTTGCCGCTCTGGGCCGCCGGCCGGGAGACGCGCACTGTTGGCGTCGTCACGATTACCGCCGACACCTTCACCGACATGGGTGGTGGCCTCACCCGCGCCGAAGGGAACGTCTGGCTGGGCGACCACTTCAAGCTGGCCGGCGCCGATGACTACGTCACCTTCGACTCTACCACCATCAACGGCGTCGGCACGCTGGCCTTTCGGTTGACCGGGCTGGAGCTTTTCAGCGGTGACTGCTCCATCGCCGGCGAAGATGGCACCCTCACCCCTGGCACCGACCTGACCTACCGTCTGGCAGAGCTGGCCGGCTTCGGCCTGGACCCCAGTCTGAGCATCACCACGGCGAGCATCCTGGACGGTAGCGTCAGCGGCCACGCCGGACTGATCGTGGACTTGCCAGGTGTTCAGAAAACCATCGACACCGACTTCACGCTGGACCACGCCGGCCTCCTCTCGGGCCACCCACCCGACTTTGACCTGCCCATCGCCGGCGCCACCCTCCACGTCTCCGGCGCCGTCCTGGACGAGACGGGGATCAGCGCCGCGACGATCACCCTGGCCCTGCCCGACCGCTTCGGCGGCGGTACGGTCCAGGTGAACGACCTGCAGATCACCCCAGACGACATCAGCCTGGGGCAGGCAGGGGCCGCTTTCGATCTGCCCGACGTCCAGTTCGGCGACGGCAGCAAGCTTAAGCTGACAAACAACCAGGCCTCACTGGTCTATGACAGCGTCAGCAACGCTTATCAGCTTGCCATCACCACCACCCTCTCGCTGAATCTGCCCCAGAACCAGCAGAACATCGCCATGAACGTGAGTCTGGCATCGGTGAACGGGCAGCCACAGTTGAGCGGCACCCTGGACAACCTGAGCCTGAACGTCGCCGGCACGACCCTGGCGATGACTGACATGGCTCTCAACAACAGTGGCCTCTCTGTCAGACAGGCGACGCTAACCCTGCCGCCGGCATTGGGCAGTGCTCAAGCCTCGGTTTATGCGGTCAGCATCACGGGCAGCGGCCTGACGGTCGGTGACACGAATGCCCGCTTCAGCCTGCCGCGTGTGCAGATCGGCGATGGGGACGAGGTCTCGCTGCAGCGCGGGATGGCGACGTTGGCGATTGAAGGCGACGCGTACCGCCTTGACGTCACCGCCGACCTGGTTCTCACCTTGCCGGAGAATCAACAGACCGTTGCTGTGTCGTTCAGTCTTGACGATGGGCAGGTCAGTGGCACGCTGGACGCATTGAGCCTCTCGGTCGCTGGCGCAACACTGGCGCTGCAGGACGTGGCGCTGAGCAATGCCGGCCTGGCCGTAGCCACAGCTACGCTGACCCTGCCCCAGGCCCTGGGCGGCGCTTCGGTGGAGATTGCCAACGTCACCATCGGGGACAGTGGGCTGGCTTTTGGTAGCGCCGGCGCCGATTTCGCCCTGCCCGACATCGCATTTGGCGGAGACGGCACCGCTGCGACGATGCGCGTGCCCGGACTGGCAGCACTGGCCGAAGTCTCGGCTCCAGCCCTGAGCCTGACCTCCAACCGGGCAACGCTGGATGTCCTCAGCGGCGGCAGCGGCTATCGCTTCCAGGCCAGCGGCACGCTCAACATCGACCTGCCTGGCAATGTGCAGAGTCGGAGCCTGACATTCAGCCTGGCTTACAACGCTCAGAGCCGCTTTCTCATCCAGGGCCAACTGGACGCCTTGACGCTGATCGTCGCCGGCAGCACGCTGCAACTGACGACCCTGACCCTCAACAACAGCGGCTTCGCGGTCCAGAACGCCTCGCTGAGCCTGCCGGCATCCCTGGGAGGCGCCAGCGTGGCACTCACCGATGTTTCCATCACCGGCGCCGGCCTGGTTGTCGGCAGCGGTCGCTTTGCCTTGCCCAACATCACCCTGGCCGGCGGCAAGCTGAATATCACCGGCGTGGACGCCGGTCTTGAGGTGGCGAATGGCCTGTATCGTCTGTCAGCCGAGGGCACGATGACCGTCAACCTGCCGGAAAACGCACAGACGGTGAGCCTGACGTTTGGGCTGGACAGCGGCGGCAACTTGCAGGGCACGCTCAGCCAGCTCAGTCTGGACATCGCCGGCAGTATGCTGGCGATGCAGAACCTGGAGCTGAACAACGACGGGCTCCGCGTTGCCACGGCGACCTTGAGCCTGCCATCATCCCTCGGCGGGTCGGTGACGCTCAGCGAGGTCAGCATCACCGGTGCGGGGCTGAACATCGGCAGCGGCACGTTCGCCCTGCCCGACATCACCTTCGGCGGCGATGGCAGCCGGGTCAAGGTCGGCAACTCCAGCGCCACGCTGGAAGTCAGCGGCGACAACTACCGGCTCCAGGGGCAGGGCGCCCTGATGCTGCGGCTACCCAACAACTCGCAGAACATCGCGCTGCAATTCACCGTCAGCGGCGGCCAGTTCGACGCCAGCCTGTCGGGCGTGAACCTGACCGTGGCCGGCATGACCCTGGCCCTCCAGAACATCAACTTCGACAACAGTGGCCTGCTCGTGGGCAGCGCCACCATCACCATGCCGGCTGGCCTGGGCGGTGCCAGCGGCGCGCTCCAGGATGTCAAGATCACCGAGGATGGCCTGGTGATCGGCGGCGGCCGCTTCGCCCTGCCCGAGATCAAGATCGGTGATGGCTCGAAGGTGAAGATCAGTAACATCACCGCCGAACTGGCCATGATGGGCAGCGACTACACCCTGCTGGCTTCTGGCGCGCTCAACCTCAACCTGCCCGGCAACGCGCAGAACATCGCCGTCTCCTTCTCCGTGGACTCGTCGGGCGCTATGCAGGGCAGCCTCAATCAGCTCCAACTCGCTCTGGCCGGTTCTACGCTGACCATGGAGCAGGTCGTGCTGAACAACAGCGGCCTGGCGGTCAGCGTGGCAACACTGCAACTGCCCTCCTCCCTGGGCGGCGCGTCCGGCACAGTGAACGATGTGCGCATCACCGAGGATGGCCTCACCTTTGGTGGCGGAGCCATCACGCTGCCGGACATCAAGGTCGGCGACGGCAGCCGGGTCAAGCTGAACAATCCCACGGCGACGATTGCGGCGGCCACTGGCGGCTACACCTTTAGCATCAACGGCACGCTGCAGTTGCGTTTGCCGCAGAACAGCCAGGATATCACCATTACGGCCAGCATGAACACCGCCGGCCAGATCAGCGCCACCCTGAGCCAGTTGACGCTCAAGGCGGCCAGCCTGAATCTCCGGCTCACCAACGTGCTGTTCAACAACAGTGGTCTTTCGGTAGCGCAAGGCACGCTGCAACTGCCGGCGAGTCTGGGCGGTGCGTCGGGCACGGTCAGCAACGTCACCATTGACAAGGATGGATTGCACATCGGCGAGGCCGGCGCTACCTTCCCCTTCCCGGACTTCAAGCTGGGAGGCAGCAGTGGCTTCAGTGTGACCGGCGTCCAGGCGACCCTGGCGGTTGCCGGCGACCGGACGTACAAGCTAACCCTGGTGGGCACGGTAGCGATTGCGGTACCTGGGTCGAGCGCCAGCGCCAGCGGCACCGTGGTGGTGGATGGCAGCGGCAGTGTCAGCGGCAGTGTCAGCGCCTTCTCACTGACGGTGGCCGGCCTGCAACTGCAAGCCGCAGACGTTCAGATTAACGGCGATACGCTCTCAGTGGGATCGGCCTCCCTCAAAGTGCCGAGCCAGTGGGGCGGCGCCTCGGCAGCGGCGTACAACGTGACCGTTACGCCGGGCCAGGGTGTGCAGATCGGCGGCGGTGCATTCACGTTGCCCGACATCCAGACGGGCGGCTTCACCGTCAAGGAAGTCCATGGCTCGCTGAAGCGCGTGGGCAACGGATACGAGATCGGTGGGGGCGGCAAGTTCGGGGTGCCCGGCCTGGGCGGCGGCGGATCGTGTGCCATCGGCGTGGATGTGACAGTCTACGTAGATAGCACGGGCGCCACCGTGCTGGAGCTGTCTCCGCCGGCCGGCTACGACTTAGACGCTAAAGGTTTCCGAAAACCTTTAGGGTCTGTTGGAAAGAACATCCCTGAATCGCCCACCGAATCGCCCACCGCGCCGGCTGGTCTGCATCTGCGCGACGTTCATCTGGGCCTGTACGGCTGCACGATTCCCATCGGCAATACCGGGTTTGGCCTGACCCGCGTCGAAGGCCGGGTGACCCTCTCCTCGGGCAGCACGCGCATCCAGATCGGGGTGAGCGTGGAGAGCACGGCGTTGCGCGTGGCCGGCTATTCGGCGCTGCGCGGCGATGTGGACATGAGCATGGCCACCAACCCGGCCGAGTTCGGCCTGGCCGGCTCGATCTACGTCTTCGCCTTCCACGCCGGACAACTCAACGTGAAGATCACGGAGAGCGATGGCTTCCGGGGTACCCTCTGGATCGAGGCCATCGTCGCCCGCGGCCGTTTCAGCGTCCACGCCTGGAGCCGCTACGGTAACTTCCACCTGACCGGCTCCGCCACCATCGAAATCGGCATTCCCAGGGGCAAGATCGCGTCGTTCAGCATGCCGTATCCGTGCTGTACTTCCGGCTGGAGATGGGTGTCCAAGTGGTATGGCGGCTACTGGAAGTTTTGGATCCGCTGCAGTTGGTGCCAGACGAGCGTCGTGATACCACCCGGCAACTGGATTCTGGGCAACGTCAACGCCGAGTTCGGCGAGTTCCGGGTCAGCGGAGGCGGCAGCGCCTACGGCTTCAAGGGGTGGGTCAGCGTGATGGGCTACGGTGCCGGCTTCTACGTGGACAGCCGCGGCCGTCTGACCATCGGCAACGTGGATCGCTATCGCCTGGTGGACAGCCTCCAGGTGCGGCAGGCCCTGGAGACGTGGCAGATGCTGAAGCAGGAGGGGCGCCTGGCAGCCGGCGAGCCGTGGGAACACGATGACCTGAACATCATGCCCAACGGTGATGTCATCGTCAGCGTGCCCGTGACGACCACCACCGATGTCATCTTCGCTCTGAGCCGCAACAGCGACCGGCCGGCCTTCAGCCTGACCGCGCCGGACGGGACCGAGATCACGCCGGACAACCTGCCGGCCAACGTCGCCTATAGTGAGACCGTCACAGCCACACTGGGCATTCCGCCACGGATGGCGGCACTGGCCGGGCTCGGCATCAGCCAGGAAGCCATGGCGGCTGGCGCGTCACGGCAAGTGCTGGAGCAGCCGCTGGATCAGTGTGAAATCGAGCCGGTGTCCCTGGCAGACCCTTCGACAGGCTCAGGGCAGGCTCTGACGGGCGAGCCGCAAGGCCGGATGCGCATCGTGCATGCCTCGCCGGAAGCGCCGGCGGTGGATGTGCTGCTAGATGGCGCCCCGATTTACCGCAACGTCCAGTTCACGCAGGCGACAGACTACCTGCCTGTGGCGGTCGGCTCCCACACGCTCCAGGTCATGCCGGCAGGTGCCACACAGCCGGTATTCATCAACACCAGCCTCAGCGTAGAGAAGGACGCGGACTACACGGTGGTGCTGTTGGGCGAGCTGACTAACATCGAGCCGCTGGTACTGACCGACGACAACAGCCTACCGGCGGCCGGCCAGACGCGCGTGCGCTTCGTACACGCCGCACCGGATGCCCCAACGGTGGACCTGGTCCTGGAGAACGGTCCAGACCTCTTCGCCAACGTGCCCTACAAGAGCGCAAGCACTTATCAGTCGCTCGACGCCGGCACGTACAACCTGGAACTGAGAGCATCAGACACGATGACCCGCGCGTTGAGCCTGGCCGGCGTTGAGCTGGCGGAAGGCACTGTGAACACCATGGTTTTGATGCCGTCGACTGACGGCGAGCCTGACCTGCAAGTGATCACCAGCGTGGACGCCAGACGTGCGACCCATGTGCGTGTCGTCCACGCGGCCCAGGATGCGCCGGCGCTGGACGTGCTGGTCGATGGCGTCAGGCTGTTCAGCAGTGTGCCTGTCTCGGCGACAACCGAGTACATCCCGCTGGAAGCCGGCACCTACTCTGTCGAGTTCGTGCCGGCGGAGACTACCGGGCCGGCGCTCGTCAGTACGACCATGCACGTAGACCCCAAGAAGGAGTACACCCTGGTGGTACTGGGCGACCTGGAGCACCTTCAGACCCTGGTGTTGACAGACGACAACACGCTGCCGGAACCCGGGCAGGTGCGCCTGCGCTTCGTGCACGTGTCCCCCAATGCCCCAGCCGGCGGGCCGGCCCTGGACTTGGTGGTACAGGACGGCCCGACGTGGTTCAGCAACGTCCCCTTCACCGGTGCGACGGATTACCTGGCGGTGCCGGCCGGCGCGTACACCCTGATGCTGCGCCTGGCGGGGACGTCCACCGACGTGCTGACCGCGCCCGACCTGCCTCTGGAGGAAGGCGCGGTCTACACGATCTTCGCCATGACAGGGCTGACCGACGGCGAGCCGTACCTGCAGCCTGTAGTCAGCCCGGACGCACTGAGCCAGAGAATCACCCAGGCGATGTACACCGTCCACCAGGCACAGGCAGGCACCTGGCGGGTGAGACTGAGCGGCGATATCGGTCCTGATGATGAGTATCTGCTATCTGCCCTGGGCAGCGACCCACCCCCGGTGTTGAGTGAGGTTCGAGTGGACACACCCGATCCGGAGACCGCCAGCGTACACTGGCGTTTGCGCTCCGATGACCCGGACACCCTCGTTGATATCTACGCCACGCGGGGACCGATCACCTATACGGCGGTGATTACCAGAACCGACGGCACGACGACGACGCAGGAGTTTCCGCTCTACACCGGCAGCCTGCTGGCAGAGAGTGTGACCTCGCCCGTGGATGGCAGCCGGCACGCCCACACGCTGGACCTGAGCGAGCTGGAGAGCGGCACCTACTGGCTCTGGCTGGAAGCGGAAGACGGGCGCAATCCACCGGTACGCACCTATGCCCCGGATCCCATCGTGGTCACGCATCCCGAGGCCCTCGGGGGTCCCGGCATCTGGGATGCCGACATTGAGGTGACGCCGGTCTATCGCCGGCTCGCCGTGCAGTGGGATCGGCATCCCCATCCCGATGTGGATGGGTACGTGCTGCACGTCGGTACGACCCCGTTATCAGCCAGCCGGCCCATCACTGTGGAGGATGCAACCGTGGCGGACCTGGCGGGCCTGGACCCGGGTCGTACCTACTATCTGTCGGTGGGAGCCTATGACAACGAGGCGGGCGAGATCGCCCGATCCAGGGAAGTGGCGGCGACCACCGAGGTGGCCGGCTTCGACATGTCCGGGCCATCGGACGCGATCAGCGTCATCGGTGGCCACAGCCAGCAGGTGAGGGTAACGCTGACCACGCCGTTGTCCCCGTATCCGGCCACGGTAGGGCTGTCTGTGGGGTGCATCCAGCCTACAGCCCTGCCCTACACCGCCTACCTGCCCCTCATCATGAATGACAGCGCCGGCAGCACCTACCACGCCCCATACCAGAGCGCACGCCCGAGCGTGCTGTGCTCGGCGCTGGACGGCATCAGCATTCGCTTCGCGAACACCGTGGTGACGCCGGCGCCGGAGGGCACGCCGGTATCGATCGCCATCTCCACGACCGATTCGCTGCCTGGCGGCGAGTACGTCGTGCCCATCCTGGCGCGGGGCGGCGGTGTGACGCGCACTTTGGACCTGCGCGTGGTCGTCCTGGAGCCGAAGTTCACCTTGCAAGCGACACCGGAAGCTGTGACGCTGGCTCAGGGTGAATCTACCCAGGTCGTCATTTCGGCGAGCCGGTCGCATGGGGAAGGCGATCCCATCCACCTGGACCTGCGAGGTGCGCCGGCAGGGCTGGCCTGGAAGTTCAGCCGCGAGGTGGTGTACCCGGGCAAGAGCGTCAAGCTGACGCTGACCGATACGGGCGTCTCTGGTCACGGCCAATACGAGCTGCACGTCGTGGGGGAGGACGGCGAAAACAGGGTGAACTTGAGCCTGCCTCTCATCATTTCAGAACCGGATTTTGACATTCAGACGGCCGAGCCACGCCTGCGAGTGCTCGCGGGGGAAACGGCGGTGTTCGTCCTGGACGTGGCGGCCCAGCATGGGTGGTCGGAGCCGGTAACGCTCACGGTGGACGCCCAGAGCGTGCCACCGCAGACCACGGTCGGTTTTCTGGAGACGCCGCCATCGCCTGGCGGGCGGGGTGTGCAACAGGGGATGCAGGATAGGTTGGTGGTGACGCCGCCGGCCCGCGCCTACGTGGCTGTGGTGACAGCGCCAAACACACCCGAGGGGCTGTACCTGCTCAGGGTCCTTGGTGAAGGGGACAGGCTCCAACGGTCCATTTTGCTGCAACTGGAGGTGTACGAAGAGCGTGCGTCTCGCCTGTCGGAATGACTGAGTGCAATATGCAACATGAGAATCGAGCTCTGGGGGGAGATCAGGATCGAGCTGGAGTAAATGCGACTGATCTAGGTATCGTGAGAAGACGGCCATGTATTCTCACCTATCAACACAGACGGAGGTGTAAC
>JBHHTZ010000124.1:0-8818 GCA_046753605.1 Anaerolineae bacterium | reverse complement strand
GGAGATTGTCTGACTATCCCACCAATTCCCGCTCCCCAACCAGGGACGGGTCAAGATGGCATTTGTTGGACTGCCTTCGTCCCATGCCACGTAGAATCGGCCGCTGCCGTCCACCGCCACCGCCGGCGCTCGAGAACTGGCATCGCTGTTTGACAGATTGTGGGTCCCCACGAACGATGCATAGCTGTCGAGTTCGCGCCAGGTGACATAGATCTCATCGTCACCGTCAACAGCCTCCTGCCAGACAACAACTGCCTTGTCATTGCTGATCGTGATATCCGGTCGCCGCGAGTGGTCCGGGCTTCCGGAGATGTTGAACCACCATTGTGGCCACTGATCGACTTGTTCCTGCCATTTGTACGCAATGTCGGAAGGGCTATCGACGGTCATCCATGCCAGGTGCAAGCGCCCCTGGTCGTCGACCGCGAGAGACGGGACCTGGCCCTCATCGCGCGATATCGGTCCGGTATTCCAGTAACCTGGCAACTCCGGTATCTGCTTTCCCTCATACAACCGATAGCCCGACGCAGCCTCGACCCAGACGATGCGCGGCTCGCCGCTCGGATCTACAGCGATAGCCGGCTGCGCTGACTGGGTGTCGCCACTCCAAGACACACGGGCCGGTGTCAGGAAGCCCGTGCCATCGTTGCTGGAATAGAAGATCTCGTCGTTGTTGAACCAGAAGTTCTTCCACACCAGGTGCAGGGTGCAATCGGCGCTGGCGGCGATGGCCGGCTCCGAACCCCGTGCCGGCACGCCCGTCTCCTTGAACTCCACGCGGTGCGCCTCATCCCATCCAGTTGCTGGATTGCCGGAGCGATACCATAGCTCTCCGCCCTGTTCCCATACGACGTGCACGGTCCCGTTTGCGCAGACAGCAATGTCGGGATGCACGGAATCGACGGAGCCACCGGGGTCTGAGATGGTGGCCGGCTCAGACCAGGTTTGCGAGTCGCGCGCGGGGTCCGTCGAACCAGGTTGCGCAGCAGCTCTGTTCCCAAAAACGGCCAGGCCAAGGAAAAGCAGGCAGGCAACGAATGCCAGCAGATGCCGTTTCTTCAAATGGTGTTCGTGTGGCATTAGCTCCTCGGCTTCTACCTCGATGCCAGGTCTCCGAGCCACGTGAACGACTTGGCAGGCGATACGAACTTAACTCCGCCCATAGTTTTATGGGCTTCGGGCAGACTACATTCTACTTCAGTCCAAAGACAAAAGCAAGATGCCGTGCGCCAACGCGCGCTCAGCGACCCGATCGAAAGCGCGGGCCAAAGGGACCGATTGCTCGTTCGGTTGGCTGATGAGCGCGTGCGGTTGCGTACAATGAAGGGCAGATAACCCTCGTGCAGCGGGACGCCGGTCAGTTCAGGTGATAGTGTGGCAGTAGGCGATGGGCTGGGGCGTGAAGTCCCAGTAGGCACAGGCGTCCAGGTCGCAGTGAGTGATGGCCGGCTTGTGGGTGTCCGGCTCACCGAAGGTGTGAGAGTTGGTGTTGAGGGTGCAGTTGATGTCGCAATCGGCGTCAGGGTCACCGTGGCCGTGGCCGTCGCAATCACTGTTGGCGTCCGCATTGGTTCCAAGTGGGGGACCGCAGCTTGGTAGTATATATCGGGTTGCCCTGCTGTGCCCGGCGCAGTCCACACAACATGCAGCGTAGCCTCTTCACCAGCGGCCAATTCGGGGGAGGTGGCGTCAGGCTCATTCTCAGCGATGGGATCGGCGGCCACCCAGGTATTGATCGCTGGTTCCTTCACGACATGCTGTAGTCCAGCCCCGCTGGAGAAGGCCAGGTGGACGACGTGTTGCGCGTTCACCGCAATGGCCGGCGCACCAACGCGGGTCAACAAGGGGCTAACCCTTTCACTCGCGACGGGCCAACTCGACCTGTATCCCGATCGATACGAGATCGTCTGGGAGTCACCGGCAATCTCTCGCCAACTCACATGCAGCGCGCCGGCCGGATCGACCGCGATCGCAGGGATGACGGAATCAGCCCCTTCTCGGTCGGACAGTACATAGGTCAGTGACCAATCTCCCTGCGGGTCTCGCCAGCGGTAATAGATGTCGTGAGTTTGGCCAAGAATGGACGTGCCCGACCAAACCATGTGCAACGTGCCATCAGCATCCACCGCGATGTCTGGCTCGCTGCCGAAAGCGACATTTTGTGGAGAACTCCATGCTGATCCTGATCGCCGGCGGTAACGAATTGTTGGCGAACCGCCCACCGAGTCTACCCAGATAACGTGTGTCTCACCGCCAGGCCCGACAGCCACCGAGGGGGAGTCAATGGTGCCCAGACTGCCAACGTCTACGTTGGCTGAGTCGAGCCACATTTGGAGTGCATTATTCCAGCGTCGGTAGCGAATGAAGCTGGTGTTGAAGCTGCCACCCAACACGCTCTCGTCCAGCCAGACGAGGTCTACAGTGCCATCCGGCCCGACGGATAGGGCGGGTTGGGTGCCGGCCTCCAGGCGGGCCGGCGGTCTCCAGCCGGAGTCGCCGGCCCTGTACGTGTGGTAGATTTCCGGCCAGCCGTAAACCGTCTCCACCCACACGACATGGATTGTGTCCGAGACGACCGCAATGACGGCCCCATGCGATGGGGTTTCGGAGTCAGACAGATTTTGGGTGGCGCCCAGGTCGAGGGGGGAGAACGCAGGCGATGCCGTAATCGACACCGCTACCCAGCCGAGGCCAAGGGCGGTGCCGGCCATGATGATCGATAGAGAAAACGCGTTGGAAGGGCGCATTTGGGCAGGGATCTACTGGTTGATGACTACTGGGCCAAGGCCTTAATCCATATTCCGTGCAGGGAACCGTCCCGATCCTTCTCCGCTCGAACCTGCACACGTGCGCCAACGACCGGGGAAGCTTCACTGACGTCCACAAAGGTAGACTCACTCACAAACACATGTTTGCACGCCTCGGCGGCAGGGTTCGCCACCACATCGCAGGCGGCGCCGGCGGCGCTGTCCTCGATAATCCATTCACCGACAAGCGAATCACCATCTGGCACATCGGGCAACTGCTTGATTACGCCACTGAACTCCTGAATATCCGCGCCAGGCCCATACCATAATTCCAGGCCCACCACGGTCCGCGCGCCGGTCATGTTTCCGGCTACCCGAACCACCTCGCCAATCTCCGGTGGCTCGCCCCACGCGATTCCGTGGAGGATCGTGCTCGGCGTAACGATGACTCGCATCTGGCTTATGGTCCAGTGAGCCTCGTCGGCGGATACCTGCTGCCAACCTGCTACGAAGCCGTCGAAGTCTACCCGCCGGACTTGTTGTGGGGGTGGTGTGGCGCGGACGGTGGCGGCCAACACCGATTCATCGGCCCGCTGATACCCTTCAACTTCGGCGAAATAGCCGACCACCAAGTCGCCGTCAACGACAGTGTCCTGCGTAATATCCACCCTCGTGCTCTGCACCATGATATGCGTGCCAAAACTATCTGAATAGACGTTGTCGATTATTCCGGTTAGTTGGATCGGTCGGACCAAATTCGGCAGGATGCGAATATGGGTTGCCAGGTACTCATCTTCGCCGGTTTGCAGCACACGGGCACGGACGAAGTCGTGGACCAGGGGAGCAAGTCCCTGGGGCTGAACCACTGTCTGTGGCGTCACCTGCATGGAGAGCACATTGCCCCCCGCCGCCCCGATCTGCCAGACGCCGTCGAATGCATCGGGCGGCAATTGCTCGATGGCACCGTAGACCTCAATGGGTGTTGGCATGGCCAGGTCAGGCTGAGTGGCGTAGGTAAGCCGGCAACCCTCAGCAAACTCCAGCCGAAATACATACGGAGCTTCGACAACCGTGTTGGCAAAGGTAAACTCGACTTCCACCGACTGTCCGGCCGCAACCGCTGGCACAGCGCTCTCGGTGTTATGTGTGACGGTAGCCGTCCCCTCGCCGCGCTCTCCCACCCAGAAGGGCGTTCCACTGATGGCGACCTGAGTTAGCGCGCCGTTGAACTGTGTAGCCCAATCGACTTGCACAGCCTGGAGTTCCGCCGACACGTCCCCCGCGTTGCGGATGGCCAGGAAGAGCCGATTGTCATCCGTCCTCAAGGGCGAAGCGCCTTCGATCTCCATCTGGCAGGGCACGGTCTCCTCGGTTCGAGTTGTGGTCAGCACAGGACAGTCGTTCGGCAGGTCCACCTGCAAAGCGTAGTGTTCGGGAGCGGCGATGTTCTCGAAGACGAAGCTCAACGCAGCCCGGCGATTGGGAGACAAACTGATGTCGGATAGCAAGTCCACGCCGGCAGTCATGCTTGCCGGCGAAGTTGATTTCGGGAAGAGGCCATTCTGTGTATCAATAACTGATGCATCGTCCAACCTGACATCTACGAGCGCGCCGTTCGTTGCGGGGAAGGAGAGCCAGATTCGCTCGATGGCCTGGCTGACCTCACCGAGGTTCTGTAAGATCAGCCCTGCAGACTGATCGACCACTTGCAAGTCGCCCTCTTGCCGCACCGGACACTCAGACAGTGGTTCGGCGTTGGAGAACACGAACTGACAGTTGTCTGCCTGAAGAGCAATCGTGTAGCCTACCAGCGGCGCCCACTGATCGAAGTGCAGCGCAAGCCTTGACGACTGCTCGGGTTGGAGGGTCAGGCCGGCCTCCGGAGGCAACGCGATGTCGATGGGAGACCTGGCACCTGAGGTTGAAATGAGGTCCGTGACGTCCCCGATCTGTACGCTACTGATTGTGGTGGGATTGTCAGACCAGAAAAGCAGGAGCCGCCTGAGCGAAAGCGGTGACTCTGTTGTATTCGTGAAATCGAGAATGGCTTCTTGCTCCTTCACATCGAACCGATCAAATGTGGCGAAGCAAGTCGGCATCTGAGATGTTGTCTGGCTGCTGTCAAACAGAGCATAGCAACTCTTGCCCATATCAAGCAGCAAGATGTACTGTCCGGCAGTCGTCTCGTGTGAGAACCGTAGTGTTAGCCCTGTCTCTTCGCCGGCCTTGATCGTTGGCATAATGACCGACGTATCTGGAAACACCGTAGCAGATCCGCCGGCTGCGGCGCCTTGCCACAGGGTCCGGCCACCGAACAGAATCTCGACCAGTTCACCGTTCTCAGGGGGCCATGCCAGCGTAATCGCGTGTACGGTTGCCGCCGCAGACTGGTTCGATAGCCTCACGCCCACTGTGTCCGTGGCCGTCCTCGTATCCGCTGTAATACGGACACCACAAGTGGCAGCGACAGGCGTTGGAACAGGGGTAGGCGATTGCTGAAACAGGGCTTGAAGGAGCCTGCCAGGGGTGTTGGCGCCGGCGTAGCCGGGCGTAGTCGGTCCAACCAGGGCCAGAGTCAAGCTGACCGCGACGACCAAGAGAAGAAGTATCGCCACAATTAGCCTGGGAACCCGACGCAGTGGCACAGATGGCATAGACATTTCTTTTTCTCGGATACAACGTTCCCCCCTGCGCTAGCAGGGGCCGAACAGCCACTCGGAAATCACTATCTACGGTGTCACAACTGGCGTCGCCTTGTCCGGCACTGGTGTGTCCGTCACAGCAGGCGATGGTTGAACTGTGGGCGTCACAGCATCTGGTGATTGGGGGGTAGGCGTGACGGATGCTTCGGGCCCTACAGTCGGTGTTGCCTGAAGCGAAGGCGGCTCCGGTGTTGATGTCTCGGTGGCTGCTTCCGTCGGCGTCGGCGTGGGAACAACGAAGACGCGCTGAGCCGCGTATGAGTGATCTCCTACCTGACAAGCTTCGATCTGCACTACGGCTCCGACTGCTGGTGTGCCCTGAATCTGGGTTTCAGCATCCACGCTGACGTTGAACTGGTCTGGAGCATCTTGACCACTCACAGTCACCGTTACTTGAACGATCCAGTTGCCGGCCCCTGAGTCAATCGAGAGGATCACACCCTCGAACAGGGTTGGGGTCTCGCACGCACGCACGATCGTAATCCTGTGCGCATATATCCTTGTGGACGATTCTTGCACGCCCACGACCTCGGCAAAAGCGCCGACTCTCAGCTCGCCCTCAATCTTGGTCCTATCGTCCAGTCGCACCTCGTGGCCGCCGATGCGCCACAGCGATTCACGTACTTTTGATTCAACAACGCCTGTGAATGGAAACGGGGCCGGCGTCGGCGTGCTCTCTGCCTCGACATCTATTTCGAGAGCTACAAAGGAGCCATCGTCGTAGCGATTGGCTCGCACGTGGGCCGTACGCCCCACAGCCGGCTGCCCCTTGATGATCGTATCTGACGTTACCTGGATCGTTTCGCCGGCCACTACCCAAACCGACTCGCTGATGGAATCGATGGTACCCCTGAGTTCAAAAACGTGTACGATCGGGCCCACCTCAGCCGTTGCTGTCGGGAACGGCGTGTCGGTCACTGTCGGCTTCGGGGTAGGCGTCTTGCTTGGGACTACCTTCTTCGTAGGCCGTTTGGTTGGTTGGGACGTATCCGTCGGTTCCGGTGTCTGAGTCGGTGCGATGGTGGCAGTCGGCGTTGTAGTGGCCGTCTCAGTTGCCGCCAGTACAAGCCCGGAGGGGGCCGGCTCGCGCACTGCAACGCGCTCTGCCACCAGCCTGCCATCCTCGGAACGGACATGCACCTCCGCGATTGCACCTGGACCTGGCTGACCTTGGATATCGGTCTCATCTGAGAGTCGTATCCGCAGACCGTCTTCGAGCACGAACGAGTCACCTTGCCAGTCAACGATGACGCCGGCAACATCCTTCTCGAAGACACGTCTCTGCTCAGTGGCTTGCCGGACCTCTTCACGCTCCTCAGCCTGGATTTGCTTCTCCTTCACCACCCGGGCCTCGGGGTTCCGGATCGTGATAAGCTGAACTTGGCGCGTCACCTGTTTCACGGGGTATAGCGGGTCGCCAGGCAAGCTGCTTGCCGATGCCTGCACAACAACGCTGCCGACGGTTCCAAACACCAGCAGTACCACCAGCATGGCTGCGGCGGCACGCCCCCACGCGGGGCCGGGCGTGCCGGCTGTGAAGAAATCGCGCACCTTCGCTAGCCACGAACGATCTGCGGCCTGCTGCTCCTCACGCAGACGAGCAGCCTCCGTCAGGAAACGTTGCCGCCCGCGGGCAAGAGTCTGGGGTCGTGGAGGTTCCGTGAAGCGCAGCGTGTCCACAAACTGCACCGTCTCCAAGAGCGGTTCCAGTTCGCGGGCATGGTCGGGGTAGCGCTCCAGGCAGGCTGAAATGGTGTCGCCGGCTCGAAGGCGATATAGGCAATCGTCCAGCGCTGTGGCGAAATCGGTACTCATAGTTGCCTTTGCTCTTCCACGTTGAGAACGCGGCGGAGGGCAGCCAGACCGCGATGTTGCAGAGCTTTTACAGCTCCTTCTGTCTTGCCAAGAATCTCTGCGACCTCTCGATTCGATAGGTCTTCTGCGAACTTCAACACGATCACTTGCTGCTGCTCCTCAGTCAGGTGATGAAGAGCAGACCGAACTTTTCTGCTGGACAGGATACGCTCGGCAATCTGCACGGACCGATCCTCGGTCGCTGCAATTCGTTCGTTAAGCGGCGGGCCTTCGCGCTTCGACTGGCGCCGGTAATGATCGACCACCAAGTTGTGTGCAATCCGATACAACCATCCCTGGAGTGAGCTTGTCCAACCCTTGTCACTCTGAATGGCCTCCAGCGCTCGCAGGAAGACATCAGCGGTGAGGTCCTCCGCGAGTGGCCGATCCCCGGTCCTATGGTAAATGTAGTTATAGATTTTGACAGAGTACTCGTCATAGATCTCCGCCAGAGTCTCCGGATCATACGCGCCGGCCCGTTCGAAGCGTGCCCGTTCCTCAAGCATGGACACACTCCGACATAGCCGTAGCCCACCATCCATTGGGTATGACGTGGCGGCTATGGCAAAGATACGATGCCAGGAATTCGCAGGGTTCAGGAGTTGGTGCGACGATAGGCAGGCATAGGTACATCATCTGGTCGCCGTCATGTTTCACTGTGTACAGGTCGGTACGGGCAGATCTGACTGCACGAACGCCCTCACGCTCCGCGCGCAGTTCACAGAAGCCAGCGGTTGCTCTGGTTAGAGGCACTTCGTGGTGACAACACTTCAACCTGGCTTGGGACAGGCGTCGGTCATTCCCCAGAGCAGCCTATGGCGCAGCCGTGGTGCAGTCAGCCTCATTGCTATATTCTGAGTACTTGCCATCCTCCTCGCGGAAGGCTCGTACGCGATAGAAGTATTGTGTACCACTTGTCACGGACGTGTCACTATATGCGGAGGCGTCGCCGGCCACGGCCGCAATCTCGCCCCAGCCATCGCCGTTGGCCCGGCGCTCAAGCTGGTTGCTGGTCACGCTGGCACTGTGATTGGTCCATGTCAGGTCGATCTGCGCCGGCGCGACGACCTGACAGGCCAGGTCGGATGGAGCCGCGGGCGGCGGCTGCTCCGCAGACGTTGTGCAACTCGCGGGATCGCTGTATGCCGAAAAGACGTTATCTCCGCCCCGGTGGCCTCGTACGCGGAACCAATACCGCGTTGCGGGGTCCAGTCCGGTGATGGAATAGCTTACAACATTGGCTTGGACGGTCGCAATCTCGATCCACGCTTCTCCATCCACCGATTGCTCGATCCGGAAATCCGTCTCACCTACGGTGTAGTCTGCCCACCGTAGATCAATTCGGGTGGGGCCTATTGCCTGGCAGGTGAGGTTGCCGGGCGCGATGAGTTCGGCCGGCGTTGGTATTGGCGTAACGGTGTTGGTTGCGGCCGGCGTCGGGCTTGGCGTCCATGTCCTGGAGGGCGTCGGCGTCTTCGAGGGCGTCGGCGTCTTCGAGGGCGTCGGCGTCTTCGA
>JBHHTZ010000123.1:0-8941 GCA_046753605.1 Anaerolineae bacterium | reverse complement strand
TGCCCGATGACCGAAGCGATTATCCGTGTAGACAACGTCCACAAGTCATACCTGATGGGCAAGGAAGCCGTGCCGGCCCTGCGCGGTGTATCCCTGGACATCGAGCAGGGCGACTTTGTGTGCCTGATGGGGCCCAGCGGCTCCGGCAAGACCACCCTGCTGAACATCATCGGCGGGCTGGACGAGCCCAGCCGCGGCCATGTCATCATCGACGGCGAGAATCTGGTGGCGTTGTCGGAGAACGAGCTGGCCAGACTCCGTCTGCGAAAAATGGGTTTCGTCTTTCAGAACTACAACCTGCTGGCCAATTTCACAGCCGAGGAAAACGTGGAAGCGCCGATGGTGCTGGCGAAGATCGGCCGCAGAGAACGCAAACAGCGCACCCTCAGCCTGCTCGAAAAAGTGAGCATAGCCGACCGGGCCCGCCACTACCCGAGCGAGTTGTCCGGCGGGCAACAGCAGCGTGTGGCCATTGCCCGCGCCCTGGCCAACAACCCCCTCATCCTCATCGCCGACGAGGTGACCGGAGACCTGGACAGCGAATCGGGTTTTGCCATCATGCGTCTGCTGGCCCAACTCAACGAGGAGGGCATGACCATCGTCTTTGTGACTCACGACCCGCGCATGGCGGAGTTTGCCCGCCGGCTGATCCACATACGGGATGGCAAAATCTGGAATGATGCTGAAGGAAACGGTGCGGACGCGGCGCTGGAGGTGGCCGGCCATCGCCAGTTGACGACCCAGGTCGCCACATGATCCTGAAGTACGTCCTCAAGAACTTCCGGCGGCGCAAGGTGCGCACCATCCTGATGGTGCTGTCCTTGCTCGTCAGCACCGGCCTCATCGTGGCCATGAGCGCCACCGTAGAGACGATACGTCGCTCCAATGTGGATTTGGTGGCGTCGGCAACCGGCCGTTACGACCTGATTGTGCAGCGCACCGAGACCAGCCCGGAGCAATTCATCGCTGTGGCAGAGACCAGCGCCCGCATTCTGGCCGCCGACGAGCGGATCACAGCCGTCTTTCCCCGCTTTCGCAGCGACGTGGAGCTGACGGCCGGCGGCCGGCAGGACGTCGGCGCCCTGCTGGCTCTGGATCCGGCCGAACGCATCGGCCACGTCGAGGTTATCAGCGGCACGTACCAACTGGGTGACATGCGGGCGGCTGTCCTGCAGCCCACGGCCTTGAGCCTGGGCAATCTGCAGGTGGGCGACACCATCGAGGTGGCCTACAGCTTCCCGCAGCCGCGCGAAAAGGGGTCGGTGGCTCCCGTGGGCAGCAGCAGCCGCCGTGTGGTCGGCCGTTTCACCATCAGCGCCATCGTGCGCCAGAGCGGCGTCGCCGATGCCGGCCTCGACAACGGCATCATCGTACACATCGCCGACGCCCAGGCATTTCTGGGCCTGCCCGACCGGGCGGAGGAGCTCATCGCGCTGGTGGACCCGGCGTTGTACCAGGCCGGCAATGCCGAAGAGGTGGCCTTGCGCGTGCGCGATGTGGCTGTACACGTGCAGGCGGCGCTGGGCGACCAGTATGTCTATCGGCTGGACAAGGCACAGGGGCTGTATGAAGCGGCCCAGGGATTCCTGTTCATCCAGGCGCTCATCACCACCTACGGCCTGATGTCGCTGGGCGTGGTCGGCCTGCTGATCTACACCCTGGTGATGACCAATGTGCAGGAACAGCGGCGGGAGATGGCGATACTGCGCATCCTGGGCAGCCAGCGCAACGTGCTCTTCGGCATCGTCGTGGCCGAGGTCTTCGTGATCGGCCTGGTGGGGGTCGGCCTGGGCATCTTGTTGGGACAGGCCATCACTACCTTCCTGGTGGTGCCCTTCATCGAGTCCCAGATGCGCCAGGCAGGACTGGCGACCACCCTGCAACCGAGTGTCAGCCTGAACGGCATTCTGCCGGCTGTGGTGTCCGCGTGCGTCGTACTGCTGATCAGCGCCCTCAGGCCGGCGCAAGACGCCTCCAGAACCAAGGTCGTGCATGCCATCAATCCCGGCGTAGCAGACAACATCCAACTGGAGGATTTGGAGCAACTGCGGGAACGCCGGCCCAGCATCCGGTTGTTCCTCATCGGCCTGGGGATCATGTTTTTCGTGCTGCTGCTGTTCAGTCTGAGCCTGGTGGAGACCTTCGGCAACCCGGCCGCGATGGCCGCGATCTTCCTGCTGATCCTGATCATGATGGTGGTGGGGCTGGTCTTTGTCTTCTTCATCTTTGCCAGGCCGGTGGAGAAGCTGCTGCTGGCCCTCATCGGCCTTGTCTCGCCCAGGCTGACCTATTTTGCCAGACGCAACGTGGCGCGCAACACGGAGCGCAACACGCTGATCTCGCTGCTGGTGCTGTTCAGCGCGGTGTTGCCCAGCTTTCTGGCCACCCAGAGCGCCATCAGCAACGCCAATATCGACACCGACGTGCGCCTCCGCATGGGCGCGCCGGTGGAGATCCAGAGCATTGCCCGTTTCCAGCCGCCGGAACTGGCCGCTTTGTCTCGCCTGCGGCCGGGCTTCGTGTCGGAGGAGCTGCCGGCCATACCGGGCATCGCCAGGGCGGTCGGTTTGACCTACGGCTACCTGACGCAGGTGTCCGATGCCGTAGGGATGCGCCGGGGCACCCTGACGCTGGTGGGCGTCGCCGGCGACCTCAACGATGTGCTCTACACGGACTTGATGGTCTTCACGGGCGGTGGGCCGGCCGCGTTGACACAGCTCCTGAGTGACCCGAAGGCGGTGGTCATCAGCCAGGGCATGGCCGAGGGGCTGGCAGTTCCTTTGGGTGGTACCATCAAGGTTCGGGGCGAGGGGCTGGATCACGAAGAGGAACTCACCGTCGTGGGCATCGCCCAGCGCCTGCCCGGCTTCGAACACATCGGACGCATCCGCAACCAGGCGTTGAACAGCGGCACGGTGCTCATCTCCCTGGATGGCTTCCGCCGCCTCATCACCGAGCCCCGACAGGCGCTTCCCGACGCCGACAGCCCGCTGCTGGACCGCGTCCTGGCCTCCATCACGCCAGACGCCGATCCGTCGGCCGTGGAGGCGGCTCTGCACGAGGCTTTCGATCGCAAATACGACATCTGGACGCGGCTGGCGGAGGTGGAGCTGAAACAGGCGCGCGACAATCGCGTGCAGGAACAGGTCTTCCTGCTGGTGCTGACGCTGATCAGCTTCGCGACAGCCGTGTTCGGCGTGTTCGCCGTGATCTACGTGATGGTCTACGCCCGGCGGCAAGAGATGGGCATGATGAAGGCGGTGGGCGCGATCAATTGGGAGCTCAATGGTATGCTCAGTGTGGAGGCGATTGCCATGACCCTGAGCGCGGCCCTGGCCGGCATCCTGGCCGGCTCGACCATGGCGTACGTGTTCACCTTTGTGGACAACGCAACCGCCCAGCGACCCCAGCAGTTCACGATCGACACAACGGTGATTCCCTTCATCATAGTTTTGGTCACGCTGGCCGCCATCATCGGCACCGTGCTTTCGTCGCGGCGCATCGTCAGGCGCAAGGCCGTTGAGATCCTGCGGATGAGTTGAGCAATGTCGAGGAAATCTGTGGACACAAAGCATCGCATCGTTTTCATAATCACTCTTGTGCTGCTGGCCGGCTGCGCACAATCTCCAATCTCCAATCTCCAATCTCCAAACGCGCCGACGGTTGCGCCCAGTGCCACGCCGGCTCCCGTGGGGACCGCCGCGCCGTCGCCAACGCCCTTGCCCACGGGCATCACGATTCTGGCCGACGGCGTTGTACAGGCTGCACAGCCGGCTGTGCCTCTGGCCTTTGAGGCCGGCGGCCGGTTACTGGCCGTGCACGTGCGGGTCGGCGATCAGGTGCAGGCCGGCGACCTCATCGCTGAGTTGGATGACACGGAGGCCCGCGCGCAGGTGGAGCAGGCCCGGCTCGATCTGCGACTGGCCGAACTGGCGGTGGAGGATCTGAAGCAGCAGCCGCGACGGGCGTCCGTGGCCGCGGCCCAGGCCAGGCTGGCCGCGGCCAGAGCCAGTCTCCAGGACCTCCTGGCGCTGCCCGATCCAGAAGCCGTGCGCGTCGCCCAGGCGCAGTTGGCCAACGCCGAAGCCGCACTTCAGCAGGCCCAGGCCGCCTACGATCAGGTCAAATGGCGCCCTGAGGTGGGCATGTTGCCCCAGAGCCAGCAGTTGCAACAGGCCACCAACAATTACGAGATGGCCAAGGCTCAGTATGAGCAGGCGCAGAAGAACGCAAGCCCTGAGCAGGTCGCCAGCGCCCAGGCCCAGGTGGAGCAGGCACAGGCCGAGCTGGACGCCCTGCTGGCGGGGCCGTCGGCCAAAGACCAGGCCACCGCCGAGATCAACGTCACCCGGGCGCGCCTGGCCCTGGAGAGTGCGCAGCGCCGGTTGGACCGCACAAAACTGCGCGCCCCGGTGTCCGGAACCGTGGTCAGCATCGAAGCAGCTCCGGGCGCCCTGGTAGGCAGCGGCGCGCCCGTTGTGCTGCTGCTCGACACCAGCCGGCTGGAATTCCACACCACCAACTTGAGTGAGCGCGACCTGGCGCAAATATCACCCGGTCAGACGGCTCTGGTGACGTTGAAAGCGTATCCCGATGACCCCATCGCAGCCACAGTGAAGCGGATTGGGGTGCAGGCCGGCCCGCCTCTGGGTGACGCAGCCACCTTCCCCGTGGTGCTGGACCTTGGCGAGACGGACCTGGATATTCGCCCGGGGATGACCGGCCGGGCAGAGATTCGGCACACGGAGTAGTCATGCACACGACAACGGACTTCCCAATCCCCGTCTATCTCGAAGTGAGCAAGAAGCGCACCTTTACCGGCGCCATCGAGTGGCCCGGCTGGTGCCGCGCCGGCAAGGATGAGGCCTCGGCGCTGCAGGCGCTGCTGGTCTACGGGCCGCGCTACGCCCAGGCGCTCCAACCCGCCGGCCTGCCCTTCACCCCGCCCGACGACATCACCCAACTGCGGGTCGTCGAAACGTTGCCCGGCAACACCACCACCGACTTCGGCGCGCCGGCCATGGCGCCAGCCGCCGACGCCCGCGATGTGGACGAGGCCACACTGGAACGCTTTCTCGCCCTGCTCCACGCCTGCTGGCAGACGTTCGACGCTGCTGTGGAGCAGGCTACGGGCAAGGAGCTACGGAAGGGGCCACGGGGTGGGGGTCGTGATCTGCCGAAGATCGTGGCGCACATGGTGGAGGGAGACGCCGGCTATCTACGCCGGCTGGCCTGGAAGGTGAAGCCAGCCCCCGATGAGCCGCCGGGCGAGGCGTTGCGCCGCACCCGGCAGGCCATCGAGGATGCCTTGACATCCGCCGTACGCGAAGGGCTGCCGGAGCGGGGTCCTCGCGGCGGCAAGATCTGGCCGCCCCGCTACTTCGTGCGCCGGGTGGCCTGGCACGTGTTGGATCACGCCTGGGAGATCGAGGATCGGCTGGGGTAAAGAGTGTAACTGTGCGAGGAAACCTGCTTTGCTGACAGTACTCATCCAATCCCTGCTCCTGGCTTCGGCCGGCCTGTTCGCCCCCGGCTCCATGACCCTGGTCATCCTGCTGCTGATGTCGGCGCGCGGCTGGCGCAACGGCCTGGGGTATGTGCTGGGTTATATGAGCGGCTACACCGTGATCGGCACGACGGTGGTGGTGGCCGGCTATCGGGCAGCGCAAGCTCGCGGCCCCGAAGCCGGCCTGTTCCTGCCCGTCCTGCTGCTGGTGCTGGGCGCCCTGCTCCTCTGGCTGGGGCTGCGCAACTGGCGCAAGCCGGCCTCGCAAAGCCACGAACCACCGCGCTTCTTCCGCATCGTGGATCGGATCACGCCACTCAGGGCCTACGCGTTCGGCGCTTTGGTCACGGTGATCAATTTCAAGAACCTGGCGCTGTTCTTCTCGGCCATTTCCGTGGTTCTGTTGAGTACTTTGTCTCTTCCCGAAAAGCTGGCCATCACCCTGCTGGTGGTAGTCGTTTTTTGCTCTTCGGTGCTGATCCCCCTGTTGATTTACCTGGCCTTTCCCCGCCGCGCGGCCGGCCTGCTCAACGGCATCAAGGACGCCCTGGAACGGCACAGCCGGCCCATCGGCATCTGGGCGCCGCTTTTCTTCGGTTTACTCTTCATCATTCGAGGATGGACCCTGCTGCAATGACCCACAACGATCCGCTCATACTCCCGTTTGCCGAAATCCGCGCCGCCGACCTGCCGCTGGTGGGCGGCAAAGGGGCCAACCTGGGCGAGATGGCCGCCGCCGGCTTTCCCGTGCCGCCTGGCTTCTGCCTGACAACGGCCGCTTTCCGGCGCTTCATGGCCGCCGGCCCGGACGCCGAAGAGGTGTACGCCCTGTTGGACACACTCACCCCTGACGACCTGGACGCTGTCCGCCGCGTGGGCGCGCAGGTGCGCCAGACCTTGTTGGAAGTGCCCATGCCGGCGGATGTGGCCGAAGCCGCTCGCCATGCCTGGCGAGAAACAGGCGTGGAGCACGCCTACGCCGTCCGCTCCAGCGCCACCGCGGAAGACCTGCCAGGCGCCTCCTTCGCCGGCCAGCAGGACACCTACCTCAACATCATCGGCGAAGAGGCTCTGCTGGACGCCATCCGCCGCTGCTGGGTCTCCCTCTTCACCGACCGCGCCATCCTCTACCGCATGCAGAACGACTTTTCGCATCGCGACGTGGCCCTCTCAGTGGTCGTTCAGCAGATGGTGATGGCCGAGAAATCCGGCATCCTGTTCACCGCCGACCCGCTGACCGGCCACCGCCACACGCTGACCATCGACGCCAGTTTCGGGCTGGGCGAAGCGCTGGTGGGCGGGCTGGTCACGCCGGATTCATACCGGGTGGACAAGCGAACGCGCACCATCATCGAGCGCCGGATTGCCGACAAGCAAATTGCCATCTACCCGCAAGAAGACGGCGGCACCCGTCAGGTGACGCTGCCGCGCGAACAGCGCAACGCCACCGTCCTCAGCGATGAGCACATCCTGACGCTGACCGACCTGGGCTGTCGCATCGAAGCCCACTACGGCGCGCCCCAGGACATCGAATGGGCCATCGCCGACGGCCAAATCTACCTGCTGCAAGCCCGTCCCATCACCTCGCTTTATCCCATCGACGGGCTGGGTTCGCCCGACGACACGCTGCACATCTACTTCAGCGTGGGCCATCAGCAGAACATGACCCGCGCCATGGCGCCCTTGAGCCTGACCAGTTTTCCGCGCCTGCTTCCGATAGAGCCGATCACAAGACGATTGGGATACCCCATCCTGCGCACCAGCGGCGGCCGCCTGTTCGCGGACATCACCGCCCCGCTGCGTCACCCCATCCTGCGCAAAGGCGTGTTCGGCCTGCTCTCCCAGTTCGACGCCCTGGCGCCGGAAAGCCTGCAAATCGCCATGCGGCGGCCGGAGTTTCGGGGCCCGCATGGGATACACATCTCCTTCGCGGCGCTCAAGAGCCTTGCCGGCGTGCTCGCCAAAGTGTGGTCTGCCTTGTGGCGGCAGGATCTGACCGGCTTCATCCCCAAAACGAACGCGCTGATTGATCGCTCCGTTGCCGAAATCGAGCGTCGCCTGCAGGGAGCGCCGCCGGGCAAGGTGCAATTGCAGGCCGTTCTGGATGTGCTGCCCACCATCTTCCCGTTTTTCCTGAACTGGGTTCCGCAGTTCGTCGCCGGCGAGATCGCCAAGCGTCTGCTCACGCGCCTCGGGCGCAAGTGGTTGACGCCGGACGAACTGGAAGCGCTGACTCTGGGGCTGCCGGGCAACGTGGTCACTGAGATGAATCTGGCCATCGGGGACCTGGCCGATATCGCCCGTCGCTCACCGCAACTGGTGGCCTGGTTCAGCCATCTGGGCGACGACAGTCGGGCGTGGCTGGAAGGGGCTGCTCAACTGGAGGGCAGCGAGCCCTTCCTGGCCGCCTGGGAAGATTTTCTCGCCCGTTACGGCGCGCGCGGGCCGGCGGAAATCGACATCATGATGCCCCGCTGGCGCGAAGAGCCGTTGCCCGTGCTGCAAGTCATCGCCGGGTACTTACAAAAGGAAGCTGGCAGCCATCGCGCTCAGCAGCAAAGGTTGGTGGAAAAGCGCGAGGCTGCCGCGCGAAAAATCCTTGCCGGGGCCGGTCGCGGGCCATTGGGCTGGCTCCGTCTGCGCCTGCTCAAACGTCTGCTCCATGTGCTGGTCGAGGCCGGCGGGCTGCGCGAGCATCACAAATTCATGGCCGTGCAGGTCTTGAGCATCGTCAAAGAAATCTTGAAGCAAAACGCCCGCCTGCTGACGGAAAGCGGCAAACTCGCCAGCCCGGATGACTTCTGGTTCCTGACCGGGGAAGAACTGCTGAAGGCCTGGGATGAGGAAACCGCCGACTGGGCCAAGGTCATCGCCTCGCGCCGCGCCGACCTGGCGCGTTTCCAGAAGCTGACGCCGCCCGTGGTCATCACCAGCGATGGCGAGACGCCGGTGGTACAATACCATGTGAAAGATGCCCCGGCCGGTGCGCTCGTCGGCAACCCGGTCTCCGCCGGCGTGGTCGAAGGCGTCGCGCACGTGATTCACGACCCGCAGACCGAAACGCTCGCCCCCGGCGAAATTCTGGTGGCCGCCTACACCGATCCGGGCTGGACGCCCCTGTTCATCAACGCGGCCGGGCTGATCATGGAAATCGGCGGCATGATGAACCACGGCTCGGTCGTCGCCCGCGAATACGGCATCCCCGCCGTGGTGGGGGTGCGCGAGGCCACCAAACGCTTGCGCACCGGCCAGCGCGTGCGCCTGGACGGCAACCGGGGCATTGTTGAGGTGTTACTACTCAGCCTTCCTAATGCCGGCGGTTGATGAAGTTTGAGAAAATAATCAGGGTACTGATCCCGACAGGCCCGCCCGCCGACTTCATCGGCGGGCTACGAAGCTGCGCCCCATCAATGGGGCTTTCCCGCTCGGAAACGG
>JBHHTZ010000122.1:0-8942 GCA_046753605.1 Anaerolineae bacterium | reverse complement strand
AAGGCTTTGGCGTTGGAGGAGCTGGAGAGGTTTGTCAAAGGTGATATTGGATATTAGATATTGGATATTGGATATTGGATATTGGAGGAAGGAGACGATAGCATCGTGAAGGAAGTACGTACCGATACCCAATACCCAATACCCAATACCCAATACCCAGTACCCAATCTCCGCTTCAGCCAACGCAGTCTTGCGGATTTCCTGATCTGCCGGCGGCGGTTCAAGCTGCGGTATATCGATCGGCTGGTGTGGCCGGCGCCCTTCAGTCAGGCGGACCAGGAGCTGGAGGCCTTGATGGAGCTGGGGCGCGATTTTCACCAGGCAGTACATCAGAAGTTTGTCAGGGTCGAGCCGGCAGAGCTGATTGCAGGGAACCCCGATCGCCGGCTGGCGGCCTGGTGGGAATCCTTCGCCAACCACGCCTTGCCCCACCTGCCGGACGGTGAGCGCTGGCCCGAGGCCGCTCTCAGGGTCCCGATGGGTGATTCCTGGCTTGTGGCACGCTTCGATCTGCTGGTCGTGTCTCCATCAGGTGAAGCCACGATTTTTGACTGGAAGACAGGCCAGTTGCCGGCTCGCGGCGAGTTGGCGCAGCACATGCAGACGCGGGTCTATCCCTTCGTCCTGGCGGAGGCCGGCGCGTCCTACAGCCACGACCAGCCGATCCCACCCGACCGCATCACCATGGCCTACTGGTATGCCCAGGCCCCCGATCGCTTCGTCGAGTTCCCCTACTCGTCGGAAGCGCACCAGCGGAACCGGATGGAGTTGCAGGCGCTCATCGACGAGATCGTTGGGCTGCCGGCGGATGGCTTTCCAAAGGTGGCGGACGTTGGGCCGTGCCGGCGGTGCAACTACCGTGCCTACTGCGGTCGCGATGTGGAACCGGCGCCGGCCTTCGAGATGGTGGATGAGGAAGTCGATTTCCTGATGGAAGTCGAAGCGGCATACGAGGCCGGAGAGGACCTGTGAACAGACGGCCTGTGAGACTCCGTGGGGCGGGCGCGGGACTCAGAACAAGTCTGCGCTGCCTGATACATCCCGCCACGTTGTTCAGCATTGCCCTGCTCTTGTTGAACGACCACCTCTTCAAAGCGATTGCGCCATCCTGGCTCACCGGCAAGATCAGCGACTTTGCCGGGCTGTTTTTCTTCCCCTTCTTTCTGGCGGTGCTCCTCAGCGTGCTCCTCGGACGGCATCGCCGACTCTCGCCCATGACCATTGGCCGCACGGCCTTCACAATCACAGCCATCTGGTTCGCGCTGGCCAAGGCTACTCCGCTGGGACACGCATTAACTGTGCAAGTGATCTCGGCACTGCTGGGTCACGAGATTGCAGTCGAACTGGACCCCACTGACCTGATCGCGCTGGCGGCGCTGTGGCCGGCCTGGAGGCTGTGGTGCGCCGAGGTCGCGCGCGACAACCGGGACGTGCCACTCCGCGCCAGCCTGATAGTCGTGGTGCTGGCTGCCCTGGCCGGCGTTGCCACGTCACCGCCGTACCAGGAGATCGTTGTGCGCCTGGTTGTGATGGACAACCAGATATACGCTCTCACGAAGTACGGCCCGGCCTCTCGCCTGGAGGATTCCGCCGAGTGGAGATTGTACAAGAGTTCAGACGATGGCCGGACCTGGTCGCAGGTCACTCCGATCCCTGAAGCGTTCACAGACGAAATGGCTCGGCTACGGGATGACGAGGTGATTGCGAAGCAACCTGGCAACCCCCAGGTACTCTATCGAATCAATGCGGAAGAGCGAGTCGAATACTCCGAGGATGGGGGGAATACGTGGCGCACCGTCTGGGAGATACCCGCAGGCCGGCGTCTGTTCATGCAGCGATACAGAAGCGCCGGCCTGCTGCCTGGGCCACCAATCGTGATGGGACCGTACGATCTGGCTTTCACGCCGGATGGCTCCGGCACGCTGGTGGTGGCAATGGGCACAGAGGGGGTCTTGGTACGCGATCCGCCTGGCGTCTGGTCGCGGCATGTCGTTGGCATGGCCGGACCAACTCCGTTTTCGACTCTGTATCCATCCCAGTGGCTGTTCCTGCTCATCTTTCCTGAAGGTCTGGCGTTGGCAATTCTCACAGCCCTGGTCGCGTTGATGCTGAGTATGGCCGGATGGACCCCCATCCTCCGCGCTGTCCGGCGCGCGCAGGGTGGGCGCAAGGCGATGTGGGTGTTGCGCCCGGCGATTGCGGCCTTCGCAGTGCTCGTCATTCTCGCTGTTGGTGGCTACATTGTCTCATCAGTATCGGCAACTGATGGTGACGTTCTGGCATTCCTGGTCATTCTCTTCCTGTTATTGCCGGTTGTGTTCTTGTTCGTCCTCGCGTACACGTGGTCCAGGGTCATCGGGGTAGCCGGCGACGAGGTATCCGCCCGGCATGCACGAGCAGGTTGCATGTGGACAACATTGGGGCTACTGGTGGCCGGCGGACTGCCTTTTGTCCTCTGGACGGCTGGGATCATACCCTGGTATGCAGTAGCCCTGGCGGGGGCAATCATCTTTGGAGTGACCATTGCTTCCCTTGGCGTTGTCCACGTTTACCGCTACGGTGGCGCCGCCGGCAGTTCGGATGCGTGAGGGCTGACCGTCGCCCCGAAGTTGAGCCTCGATGGCCTTGCCCCTCGTGAATTTGCAATCCGGGGCCACTTATGTCATAATAATGGGGATCGGCAAGGGCAGGAGTCTGGAAACTAGCTTGCTGAATTCGCAAAGGAGGTTGTCCATGCGCCGGCATCCTGTTGCAGTCTGGGTTGTTGGTCTGACCCTGCTCATTCTGCCATGCCTGGCCTTTAGCACGCCCCAGGCCCCACCCGACCCGGTGATTGACTACAAACCCGTCTACCTGCCCATCATCGCTGAAAACTACCCCAATCCTCTGCCGCCCCCGCTACAGGCCGGCGAAGAAGGCTGGTTGCGAAAGTGGCAGGAGTCTCAGGACCCAGACCCGTGCTTGCAAGCCAGCGGCACGCCATACTATCTGGAAAGCGAGCCGGGAGCACCGGGCTGGCTGGCAGCCATTGTCGAAACTGAGGCCGTGCCGGAAACAGAACTGGAGGTTCACATCGACGACAAGGTTGCCGTTACCGGCCGGGTGGAGTACTTCGACGCCGCGTGCGGATTCCCTCGCCTATATGCCGACTATATGGAGGTGATAATTATCTCTCCCGACGGCGTGGGCGCAGGCCGTTAGAGCGGATAGTGGGCAAATGCAAAGGTCGGACGCACTGTAGTGCTCCGACCTTTTTCTATCTTGCTCGTTCGCATGTCCGGAGCCGGCCAGGCCGGCCCGCTCAGCAACATGCTGCTATCCCTTGACCGCCCCCATGGTAAAGCCGGCCACCAATCGATCGAGGAAGAAGTTGTACACGATCCCCACTGGGATGGCGATGATAACCGCCGCCGCCATCAGCGATTGCCAGTAGAAGACGTCTCCCCGCACAAGCTCGATTGGTACCCCCACACTGATCGTCCGCTGGGCCGAGGAGGAGATGAAGGTCAGTGCGTAAATAAACTCGTGCAGCGTCAGGGTGAAGGTGAAGACGATCACCGCGATCACGCCGGACAGGGACAGCGGCATCACGACCTTCACAAAGGCCATAAAACGGCTGTACCCATCCACCATCGCAGCCTCTTCCAGGTCCGGCGGGATCGATTTGAAAAAACCCATCAGCAACCAGGTACAGAAGGGGATGGAGATGGTGGGGTAGACCAAAATGAGCGACCACACACTGTCCTTCAAGTGGAAAGCGACCACCATCCGAAACAGGGGAATAAACAGGAGGGTTGGCGGCACCAGGTAAACCAGGAAGATGCCAATGCCGGCCCGCTCCCCCCACTGCCCCGTCAGTCGGGCCAGGCTATAGCCGGCCGGAATGGCAATGACGAGCGTGATGATCACCACAACGACCCCAACGAAGAAAGAATTCCACAGAAATGTGGTGTACTTCGTTTCAAAGAACAGCAACCTCAGATGGTCCAGTGTGGGCGGATCGTTGAACAAAAACGGGTTGTTTGCTGTCCGATACAGGTCGCGGTCTTGCTTGAACGTGGTGATGATCATCCACGCAAAGGGTGCAGCGGCAAACAGGCAGAAGAGAGTCACCGTCCCGTAAACAACGATCCCCTTCAAGCGCGACATTCTCAAGTGACCTCCATCCGCCGGGCGCTCCTGAGAATCAGCACCGCTGCGGCCAACAGCACGGGGAACAGGAAGAGGGCAGTGGCCGCCCCCTCGGCCAGGGCGCCGCCATCAATGCCTTTGAAGTAGGCCCATGTGGGCAGCACCTGGGTGTAGTAGACTGGCCCCCCACGCGTCAACACGAAGACGACTGTCATATCGCCAAAAATAAAAATGGTACCAAACAGGATGGCGATGCTGATGATGGGCATCAGTAACGGCAGTTTGATCTGAAACAGGGTGCGCCAGTATCTGGCCCCATCTACTTCAGCCTGGTCGAGAATATCCTGGGGGATAGAGGTTAGCCCGGCCAGGAGGATTACTGCCGACAAGGGCAGCAAGCGCCACACTTGAACCATGATCACCGACGCGGCAGCGAGCCACTCACGCCCCAGGAAGTTCATGTGCTTACCGGGGCCAAGCAAGGTGCCAGGCCCGAGCAGGCCTATGGCTTGCAGCACCCAGTCAAACGGGCTGAATTTCGAGTCGAGCAGCCACAGCCAGCCAAGCGTCCCCAGAGAAACCGGCGTCGCCCAGGGGAGAATGATCAGCATCCGCGCAAACCACTTGCCTCGAAAATCCAGGGATAGGACCTCGGCCAGGATCGTTGACAGCACGATGATGAGCACTTGTGCAACAATGGCAAACAGGAAAGTATTGCCTAGCGCGCGTCGAAATTGGGGCGTCTTGATGATGGCCCTGAAGTTTTCAAGTCCCACAAAGTGGAGGCTTGTGTCTCCCACGGTGACGCTGGTCAGGCTAAACGCAATGGCCAGGACAAAGGGAACGCCGACCAGGGCCACGATATACACGACAGCCGGCAGCAGGAACAGCCGGCCCAAAAACCCTTCGTTGTCCAGGAGATAGCTTGTGCGCGTCTTTCCTCTTACCTGAACTCCTACCGCTTGTTCCATCAGTTCACACGCCTTCCTTACAACGGCCTGGCTTCCATCCGCACGCCGGTGTCCTTATCGAAGAACCGAAGGTCCTGCGGCTGGACAACAAACTCGTAGCTCTCGCCGGCTTCAATCGGAACCATGACCGTTGAGGGAAGCTTCGCCAGCGTCTTGGTGTCGCCGGCGAGATCTTCCACCACGCCATACACGAGCCGATCCGCCCCCAGGTATTCCACCCGCGTCACGCTAAACGAGAGGGCCCTCCCCTCGTCATGATCCTCGACTGCCCCCCGCGGGAGGAAATGTTCTGGGCGGAAGCCGACTATGCAGTCAGCCCTCTCGAGAAGGTTCATGCCAGGCGACCCCAGGAAGGTGGCTACAAAGGTGTCGGCCGACTCGCGGTATATCTCGTGAGGCGTGCCGATCTGCCGGACCTTTCCTTCGTGCATTACCGCGATCCGGTCTCCAAGGCCCATAGCTTCCACCTGATCGTGGGTCACGAAGATGGTAGTAATGCCCAGCCGGCGCTGAAACTGCTGCAACTCGTCCCGCGCCGAGGCCCGCAGCTTGGCATCCAGGTTGGAGAGAGGCTCGTCCAGCAGGAGAACTGCCGGCTCCTTCACCAGGGCCCGGGCCAGGGCCACCCGCTGTCTTTCCCCACCCGAAAGCTGGCGGGGCTTACGGGTAAGCAGCTTCTCAATGCCCAGAGTGGACGACGTCCACTCCACCTTCTCTTTCATGGCCAGCTTGGGCATCTTTTGGGCTTTCAGGGGGAAGGCGATATTATCGAATACGGTCATGTGCGGGTAGAGGGCATAGCTCTGGAAGACCATGGCAATCTTCCGTACCCTGGGGGGTAATCCCGTGACAATCTCACCGCCGATGAGAATGTCCCCGGCCGTCGGGCGCTCCAGTCCGGCCACCAGGCGCATGAGCGTCGATTTGCCGCTGCCGGATGGCCCCAGGATGACGAGGAATTCCCCCTTCTCGATGGAAATATCAACGCCATCGACCGCCTTGACCTTGCCGAATTGCTTCTTTATGCCTCTTATCTCTACAACAGACATATATCTCTTAATCCCAAGTCGGAGGGTGCGGGGCCGCACATCGTCCGCACCCTCCGACCAACCTGGAATTCCAACCGGACTTCAGCCAACCGTTGGCACGCTCAACTTCGCCGTGCGCCAGCGTACGGGCCATTCCGGCGGGAGACTCCTTCTACTCAGTTCCGCCCACCAAACCCTTGGCGCGCCACTTCGCAAAGATGTCTTTGATTTGGGTCTCCGCCTCGGCGATTGCCTCCTCGGGGGTCAGCTCGCCGAGGGCAGCCTTGCCCATCATGGTCGGGATGATGTGGGTGGCGTAGACTTCAGCAACGGCCGGGTTGGATGGGCCTGGATACCCCAGATACGTGACCCAGTCCTGCGCAGTCAGCAAGACCTTCAGTTTGTCAGCCGGCCTGGACCCGAACGGATCGTTAAAGAGCGGGCTCTCGTCGGCAAACAGAGCGGGCATGGTGCTCTTGAAGGCGGGGAAGTTGTACAGCTTGCTGTTGAACACCGCCTGGTTGTAGTTGGCGGAGAGGTGCAACATGAAGGCCTTCGCCGCATCCAGTTCGGGACCCTTGACGTACTTCGGTACCACGTACACGTACCACAGGTGGGCCGAGGCATGTTGGTCTCCGCGCGGACCCTTCAGCGCCGGCACGAAGCCGACGTTGTCCGCTGCCGCCGGATCGATGGCCTGCAGACTGCGGTAGGCGGAGATGGAGTTGAGAATATAGGACAGTTCGCCGGCGATCAGGCCCTGGTTGTTGGAAGCCGCGCCCCAACTGAAGACCTCCTCGGTCATGGCGTTCTGGTAGAGTTCGGCCTCGAATTTGACGGCTTCGAGCACTTCGGGGGAGTTGATGACGACGTTCTCGTTCTCATCCTGGATGGAGCCGCCGAAGGACCAGATGATCGCCCGCGTTGCCATCTCCGAGTCGATCTCGGGGGAGAGGCCGAGGCCCAGAGGGACACCGAACTCATCCTTGATCTTCTTCCCGCCATCCAGGAGTTCCGCCCATGTAGAAGGACCATCCGGGTAGCCGACGGCTGACCACTTCTCAATGTCATAGTCACCGGGGTCGGGTACCCAACCGTGGCAATAGCCGTACCACATGTCCTGAGCCGGGAGGTAAGAATTCGCCGTGCAGGTTTCAGCCTGCGGCCCGAATAGCTCTTGCGCCTTCATATTGACGTCGGTCAGGTCCTGCAAGCCCTCCACGAAGAGGGATCCGGCCAGAGGCATCTCAATCATGCTCATGCCCTCGCCGGCATCGATGGCCGCTGCCAGGGTGGGGCTAAGATCGGTGATGCTGACGTGATCCACAGTCACCTCGACGCCATTGGCTTCGCCCCAGGCCTGCGCGAATGGGTCGAACCACTCGTCGTACTGCGGGACGAAGTGACTCCACTGCACGATGTGCAGCTTCGTCCCCTCGGGGAACTTCTCCGTCGGTACCTCGACGGTTTTCTCGACCGGTTTCTCGACCACCCGTGTGACTTCGACTTGCTTCTCGACCGGTTTCTCGACGACGCGGGTGACCTCGACTTTCTGTACCTCTGGTGTTGCCGGCTGCGCACAGGCCGCCAACAGAGATACCACCAAAATCAAGAGGCCGCCCCAGAGCAAACCACGTTTCTGTTTCATTCCTTCTCCTCCTTATCTTTGGTTGTGATTTACCGGAAGGGTTAGTGCCCAACTGGCGTTGGGTGAGGGTCTCCCGCAGACTGCCCTTCAGCCTATGCGTGCGCCGGCTGCCGGCGCGTTGAGCGCGCGATGCAGCATGGACCGTGCAAGCCTTCGTTGACATTGAGACGAATCTGGTGCCTGCGGGCGTCCAGCGGGAGGGCTGACCCCAACACCGCCTGGCGCGTCGCCAGGGAACCATAGTATAGCAGCGAAATCGGCAATTGTCAACCTAACGCTCGTTTTTTGCAAAACGGGCGCGGTGTGGCGATGTCCGGGCAATTCGCTACGTTACGGCGCCGGCTGGCACACGGGGCACAGGTGCGTTCCCCGTTGCCCAACGACGATGCGCTCGATGAGTGTACCACATCGCCGGCAGGGTTCGCCGGCCCGACCGTACACCCGCAGTCGAGACTGGTACGCGCCTGGCTCACCCCGTGCGTCCAGGTAGAATCCATCGAAGCTCGTCCCCCGCTGTTGGATAGCGCTCCGCAGCGTGGACTGAATGGCGGTGTGGAGTCGCGCAACCTCATCCAGAGCCAGGGTGTCGGCCGTCCGCAGCGGGTGCAGGCCGGCCTGATGCAATGCCTCGTCGGCGTAGATGTTCCCCAGGCCGGCCAGAAATGTCTGGTTGAGTAGCAGCGGCTTGATTCGGCCTCGCCGACCGGCCAGCATCCTGGCAAACCGTTCGGCGCTGAAATCCTCGCTCAGAGGCTCCGGCCCCAGACTGCCCACCACTTCGTCCGGGCCACCCACCAGGTAGACCCGACCGAACTTGCGCGGATCGTGGAAGCGCAATTCGTCGCCGGCATCCAGCCGAAAGACCACGTGCGCGTGGTGGTCCGGGGGCGCCGACGCCGGCTCAATGTGCAGCCGGCCGCTCATCTTCAGGTGGATCAACAGGGTGTCGCCGCCGGAGAGCCGGAAGAGCAGGTACTTGCCGCGCCGGCCAATCGACTCGATCGTCTGGCCTGGCAGCCGCCGGGCCAACTCCTCCACGGAGGGCGCGCCAACCTGGTTCGGCCAATCGACAGAGACACCAGTGATCCGCCGGCCGGCCAACATCGCCTGGAGGTCGCGCCTGTAGTTCTCGACTTCGGGTAGTTCGGGCATGGCACAAGAATT
>JBHHTZ010000121.1:0-8991 GCA_046753605.1 Anaerolineae bacterium | reverse complement strand
GTCAGCAGGTTCGGGTCGCCAGGACCCAGTCCGACAATCGTAATGCCTGTAGACAAGGCTTGCTCCTTATATCGGGAAGGCGAACAGGCCGTCCAGTTTATTCTGTCGCCCGCTCCAGATTTAGTTCCAGTAGCCGGCGTAGAATTTCCTCATCATCGAGGTCGTGGGGCCAGCCGTAGGCGTCCAGGCCGGCCTGGTCGAGCTTGCGGCAGGCCAGTTCGAGCCAGGTGGGGCAGGCGTTGTAGAGGTTGTTAAACGGCGGCACTTTCTTTTAGGGTGCTGCGGCGCCATTTGGTTACGAATTCCTGGGGCGAGATGTTAGTTGGAATAAGTCGAACCTAGCCTTAACGAATATCATTCGATGTAGAAGTCGCTGGCGAAGACAAAAACCCGTCGCTGCGTTCGCACCTGACGGGTTCGTGTGCCAGGATTGCGCGCGTCAGGGGCTCGTACCACCTGGCCGTGCCTTGGTGATCTCAGCGAACCAGCCAAGGCGTTTCTTTGTTGGCGTATTGTAGCACATGACACACAACGCTGCAACCGACAGCGCCGTTTAATTCGACCCACCCGCCCGTTCAGTCAACCATGTCGAGTTGACAACCGAACCGCGAGGCATATAATCCGCCGTAGGTTACTACTCAGGCCGGCCTCGGCGAGCAATGAATTGCCCGCCTGTTATTGCGAAACCCGTTGAAACGGGTTGCTGTCATTCTAAAACAGTGTGTTTCAACGCACTTCGCGGTATCAGCGGCAGATTCATTCGCCGACTTTGGGTTTGCATGGACTGAAAACGTTGACTTGTTGGAGATGTTGACCGTCTTGTTGCAAGAACCGGGCGCTGTTAGTGAGGCGTCCATCAAATCGGTTGTGGAACTTATAGGCTCGAAGCAAGACCGCAGCGGGCGCTGGCCGCTCGAGGCTGTGCCGGGGAAGATGTGGCCGGCCTTCGGTGAGCCTGGTCAGGCCAACAAGTGGGTGACGATCCAGGCGCTGCGGGTGCTCCGCGCGTTTAGCGAGGTGGGGTAGGCGATGGCCGGCCTTTTCATCGCCGGGTTCAGCGCCCGCCTCTTCGCGCGCATGGGGCGAGACGCGCCCGACCTCTTCAAGATGGCCGATCCCGAGTTTCGCCGGCATACCGGGGAGCTGAACACCATCCCCCGCTACGTGCGCGGGACCTGCCGCGCTTTCACCCACATGGCGCCCATGCCCATCGTGGGCGCTTTTGTGTGGCGGGAGCTACATCGTGGCCCGACGCAGCCCATCGTGGTGGTCGGTCACAGCTACGGCGGCGCGACAGCGATTGGCGTCGCCGAGTACCTCAACCACTTCGCCGGCCACGTGGCCGCAATGCCTGGCCTCCAGTCCCTGATGCAACTGCAACTGGCCAGGGATGGCGTCCGTGAACCCCATTTCCCGCTCACGATCTACGTGGACCTGCTGGTGCTTATCGACAGCGCAAGCTGGCGTCCCCACCCGGCGATCCCCAAGAATGTGAAGCGGGCTGTCAACCTGTTCGCGACCGAGCCGATGCCCTTCTGGCTAGACCGTTTCTTGAGCCGCGTGACCTATCTGCCGGGAGCGGAGAACATTGCGCTGCACGGCGCGCACGGGGTCGTGGACCGGGATGGCGCGGCTCACTATGCCGGCCATCGCCCGGAGCCGCTGGAGCCGCCGGGGGTGTTCGACTGGGATCAGAGGTACGCCGGATGGGACGCATGGGATTTCGTCACCTACTTCGTCCGCGAGTTGCCGGAGGTTGGGGCTAACGCGGCTACCTTCGGATAGCCGGCGCCCGCACGGGCACTTCATGCCCGTGCTACGCAGCAGCGCCCGATGATGAAGTTTGAGAAAATAATCAGGGTACTGATCCCGACAGGCCCGCCCGCCGACCCTTCGACAGGCTCAGGACGTCGCTTCATCGGCGGGCGGGCGACGCCGGCGAGATGAATCTCGTTTGGCTAGACATTACCCGATTAAGTTGTCAAAGTTCATCAGTCGTTCGGACCGCTAAAACGACTGAAGTCGTTACTACGAGTCCAGGACATTATCTAGACGTCTGTAGCCGTCCAACCTGTGAGTCTGCCCCAGCCGGCTGACCATCCCCACTACCAACATCAACACATACGCCAGATCTACCAGGAAATAAGAATTGTCCAGCAGGCCATGTGCCAGCACGTAGACCACGCTGGCCATCAGTCCCAACACGAGCACTCGCCCGTCCTCATCCAGCCGCTGGTACAACCGCCAGGCTGTTCTGAAGAATGCGACCACCAGCCAGACAAGCGCCACAACCCCGAAGATACCCAGGCGCGTCCAGAAATCCAGGATCAGGTTGTGAGGATGGGACAGGCTGGGGTCATCCCGAGCGCCGGCCAGGACGTAGCGCTCCCGGTACTGGTACAGAAAGTTGTCCAGACCCACCCCAAAGATCGGGTGATCGCGGATCATGTGAATCGCCGATTGCCACAGCTTGAGCCGGCGATAGGTCGAGCTGCCCGGCGACAACTCGAACAACGAGCCGATGCGCGCGGCGCCGGCAAATGGCAACACGCTCAGTGCGAGGGCCAGAACAGTTGCAACGGCCACGGTCAGCACGCGCCGGCCACGCACAAGCCCCACGAACAGCACGGCAGCCGGCAAGCCCACCAGCCACGCCGCGCGGCTGAACGTCAGGAAGAGAGCACCGGTGATGACCAGGCCGGCCACACCGTAGAACACGCGCCGCCACCGCGCCAGCCCCCAGACCGCAACCACGCCGGCCAGCGGCACAATCCGCCCCAGGAACAGGCTCAGATTATTGGGGGACGGATACACACCCCGCATCCGCCGCACCCCCTCGGCGACGATGACATCGCCGGAAAAGATGTATTGGTAGAAGCCGTACAGTGCCACGATGAGGCCGGCCAGGATCAGCGCGTCCAGCAGCCGCCACAGTTGTGACCGTGAGAGCCGCGATGATCGCACCAGGAAGTAAAACAAGCTTGAGTCGATCACGACGACCCGCAGCTCGTGGATGGCGACGCCCCGGTTCTCGGCGATGAGGGGGGAGAGGAGGCTGGCGAGGAGGAGGGCGAGGACGGCGTAGTCGAGGGAGGTGAAACGGGATGCGGGATGCGGGATGCGGGATGCGAGATGCGGGATGCGGGATGCGGGATGCGGGATGCGTAGTGTGGGAGTCAGGGTGGGGAGTTGGGTGGTTAGCCAGGCGGCGAGGGCGAGCCAGGTGAGGAGTTCGAGGATGGATATTGGGTGGGAGCCCAGGTATTTGGCGGAGCGGAAGAACGGGACGAAGAGCACGATGGCGGCCAGGCCCAGGTCCAGGCGAAGAGTGAACAGGACGAAAAGGGCAACCAGGGACAACAGCGTCAGAGAAAGCCACGGGGACAGGAGGAAGATGGTGAGGGTGGAGACTATGGCCAGTTCCGAACGCGGGATGTGAATCAGGTGGTCCAGACGCCAGGCGACGATGCCGGCAGTGACCAGCAGCAATGCAATGGCCAGGTAGAATCGGGCGAACGGCGCGGGCCGGCTGACGATGATGTCGCCGCTCGTCGTGCGTTGGGCGGTGGCGACATCCACGGGCCGCCAATCCATGCCGGCAAACCACGCATCAGCCGGGTAGCGCCCGATGCCTACCCTGTGCTCCGCGATGAGGTCCCGCAGTGTGAAGTGGGCCGGCCGCGGGGCAAGTTGATCATCCAGCAGGGCAAAGCCCTGAATCGGGTCATCCGCCGGTGCGGCCGGATCCAGGTGAAGCGCTAGCATGGGGCCCATCCACGGCCATTCGGCCTGTGCCCGGCGGACGGCATCGGTGGTGCGGCGCGCTTGCTTCGCCGGGTCGTCGGCGCCCCAGGGCGATGGTGGACCGGACCAGTCCGCCGGCAGCGCGTTCCAGCCGAATTCTACTGCCCAGACCGCCTTGCCGGCATCCCCGTGGCGGACCATGATTTCGCGCAGGAGGAGAACCCGCGAGAAGTTCAGCACGCCGGCGTCTACCCGCCGATCCTCGGGGCCGGACCAGAATCCCAGAGGTCGGGCGGCCAGCGCGTCGAAGTAAGGCGCGGCGCCGGCATCATACATGCCCTCCAGAAAGTCCACGTCGCTCATGGCGCGCCGGCTGTTTTCGGTTGTCGGGGCCAGGCCGGCGTTGAGGATGATGAGGGTCGGGTTGGTGGCTTTGGCGGCCTGGTAGGCGGCCCGCAGATAGGTCACATACGCCGCCGGATCGGGGCCGGCGGCCCATGCTTGGCCTTCATCGTGGTAAAGTTGCAGGTTGGGTTCGCGCCAGATTTCCAACGCGGCCACCTGGCCGCCGTAGTGTTGGGCGACGGTCTCCACGAAGCCGGCCAGGTCCTCGGCGTTGGCCGGCAGCGCCCGCGGGTCGGCGCCCGGCTCGGAGCGCGTCCAGGCCGGCGCGCGGTCAATCACGAGGATCAGGCTGAGGTTGTGACGCGCCACATCCGCGACGATCTGATCCCAGGGCGACCATTCGTGTTCGCCTGGCCTCGGCTCGACCTGATCCCAGGGCAACACCTGGCGGACCCAGCGGAAGCCGTCCTCGTCGAGATGGCTCAGGATTTGTGTTCGTTGTGGCGGGGAATACTGCTCCAGGGCGACGTTGACGCCGAAGGGGTAGAGGCCGGCCAGGGGGATAGCCGGCGGCGAGCCGTAGACGATGCCGCGATGGAGCCAGTGCTGCCCGAACACGGCAAGGAACCCGGTGAAAGACAGCGCTCCGAGGCACAGAATGTATAGGATGACGCCAGGCCGGCGCCGATTAGAGGTAAACATGGTGTGCGTACGCCAATCCTACCACAGCATTCAGCCCAAGGCAAGATCGAGCGCCGGCAAAGCGACTGGGGCGCTGGACCAATCGAATGCTTGCTGCTATGATTGGGGTAGACTGCTCCGAGAATAGTTAGCTGGATGGCTGGATGGCTGAGTACTGAGTCCCCCGTTGATTTGGAGTGCCTCGATCTTTGACGAAGACGAACTTCTTTGAGCAAGTGTACGAGGCTGTGAGACGGGTCCCGTATGGCCAGGTTGCCACCTACGGGCAGATTTCATGGCTGGTTGCCGGCACGCCGCACGCGGCGCGCACTGTGGGGTGGGCGCTGCACGGGTTGCCGGAAGAGTTGATCGATGAGGTGCCGTGGTGGCGTGTGATCAACGCCCAGGGCAGGATCAGCAACTCGCAGGCGCGGCATGGCGCGGCGGAGCAACGCCGCCGGCTGGAGGGAGAAGGCGTCACCTTCGACGAAGCCGGTCGAACCAACCTGACAACCTTCCAGTGGGACGGGGATTAGATGACGTCGATGTCGTCGCCGGCCACCACCTGGTAGCTCTTGGCCCACGGCTTGTCCCGCATCATCGCTTTTACCTGGGGCCACACTTCGCCAAACAACTCGCTATCGCGATAGGCGTCCAAATCCTCGGCAGCCTGCCAGTGGCTGATCGTCATGAAGTCAGCCGGCCCGTCGTGATCGGCCACCAATTGCAAGAAAGTGCAGCCGGGGAGTTGACGAATCTTGGGATAGGTAGCCTCGAACAGGGCGCGGAAGTCATCGGAGTGCTCTGGTTTGAACTTCATTGAGACAAGTCTGATAATCATTGGATAGGCATCCTGTAAAGGGTGATGCGAATTTCAGGGCCGCTCGAGACCGTGCGTTTCCAGAAGCGCCACATCGTTCATCAGCAGATCGGTGGGACCATCGGCGACGATGCGGCCCTGATCCATGATAACCATACGCGGGAAGAGTTCGTGTACCAGCAACATGTCGTGGGTTGAGATCAGCATGGTGAGCGGCAGATCGCGCAGCAAGAAGATGAGATTGCGCCGCGCGCGTGGGTCCAGGCCGGCCGACGGCTCATCGAGCAGCAGAATGTCGGGGTCCATCGAAAGCACCGTGGCGATAGAGATGCGCTTCTTCTCACCGACGCTCAGGTGGTGCGAGAGCCGGCCGGCGTACTCGCTCATGCCTACCTGCCCCAGGGCCCGGTCAACGCGCTGGCGCACTTCTTCCTCCGGCAGCCCCATGTGCAGCGGGCCGAAGGCCACATCCTCGAAAACGGTGGGCGAGAAAAGCTGATCGTCCGGGTTCTGAAACACAAGCCCCACCCTGGCCCGGATCACCGGCAGGTTGGATTTGGTAACGGGCAGGCCGGCCACCTCGATGTGGCCTTCCCCGTCGAGAATGCCGTTTAGGTGCAGCATGAGTGTGCTCTTGCCAGCGCCGTTTGGCCCAACTAACGCTGCCTTCTCGCCGCGTTTCACCTCCAACGAAACATCCCGCAGCGCCACGTGCCCATCGGGATAGCTGAAATCGAGATTCTCGACACGCAGGACAGATGCTCGCCCGGTCGTGCGGCCATTCGGTGAGAGCGTGGCCGGCGTGGATGAAATGGAGACAGCTTCAGCACCTGGTCGAACGGCTCGCTCATGAACTACAGGCATATCCTTGAACCCTACCCTTTCGAAACACACAACTTCAAGACAATCAGAAGATCGCTATTCGTCCGATCACCTGCAACGACAGCAACACAATGACCGCCAACGCTCCAACGACCCAGTCGTCGGTCTCCATCACGTGGGGACTGAGTGTCAGGAACTGGCCGCTGTAGCCGCGTGCCAGCATAGCGTTGTAGACGCGATCACTGCGCTCGTAGCTCCGCAGGAAGAGCTGGCCGGCCATGTTGCCGGCCACGCGCGCCCGCCAGGCGATGGAGCCGCCACCCCCACCTTCTGCCGGCCGGGCACTTCGCGCCTCGCGCGCACGCATAAGGCGCATGGCTTCATCGGTCAGGACAAACAGATAGCGGTACATGAACGAGACGATCGCCACCAGCAGTTCTGGAACGTGGAGGTGACGCAGTGCGTGCATCAGGTCCGGGAAGCGCGTGGTCGCTGTCAGCAAGATTGCCATCTGTATCGAGAGCCAGCTCCGAACGACGATGCTGAGGAAACGGATCAGGCCGGCGTCGGTTGCTACCAGATTCCACGGACCAAGTGTCCAACTGCCAAGCGGCCGGCCCGGGACGGCGAAGACGGCCGTCAGCGCTGCCAGTGCGAAGGGAAGCGCCACGAAGGAGCGCTTTACGACGTAGCCGGCGCCCATCTCCGCCAGCACACTGACCAGCAAGACCAGGCCCCAGGCAAACCCAAAGGCCAACCACGCGCCGTCTGGCAACATTACATTCGAGACAACGAAGAGTACCGTCACAAGGACCTTGACCCGAGGGTCCAGGCGATGGATCAGGCTCTCGCCGGCCCGATAGCGGTCAAAGGCGTGTACGTGTATCGCCATAATGTCGGTCCCTCAGCTTACTACGCCGGACTCGCCGATTTCCGCAGCAGACGCACCAAGACCATGGCCACGCCGGCTACCACCAGCGCGCCAATCGCTCCCGCCAACACCGTGGACAACGGCGCTGACCCGAGGAATGGGATGGTGTAGCCAGGGAGGATCTGATATGGCGCGCCAGCTCCCTGATTCACAAAACCCAGGTCAGTTGCCACACGCATCAGCCCATCCGGGTTCGCGGAGGCGAAGGGTGCGAGCAATACCACGCCCAGAGCGACGGCCAGGCCGGCAACGACCCAGCCGCGACCACCCCGAGCCTCGCCTTCCGCACCCAACACGTCCGGCCGCGTTCGCAGGATGAACGCCAGGGCCGCTGCTGTGATCAGCGCCTCGCCAATGCCGATGAGGGCATGGACACTCAGCATCGCCGGCACGACGATGTCCAGGCGAGCAGTCCCGCTGAGCCATAACTCCAGCGAGGTAGCCAACGCCCCCGCCATCACCGAGAGCCAGGCTGCGATGCCGGCGACCGTCAGCCGTATGGTGCGGCTCTGGCCGATCACACCTCGGTACAGTCCGTAGCCGATCAGCGCGGTCAAAAGCCCCATATTGAGGATGTTGGCGCCCATCACGACCAGGCCGCCGTCCTGGAACAGCAATGCCTGCACGCCGATCACACTGGCCATCACCAGCATGCCGGCCCAGGGTCCGAGTGCCATCGCGGCCAGTGCGCCGCCCAAAAGGTGTCCCGACGTCCCGCCGGCGACCGGGAAGTTGATCATCTGCACAGCGAAGATGAATGCTGCCATCACCCCCATCAGTGGAATCTGGCGCTCGCCCAACTCCCTCTGAGTCCGACGCACCGACACTGCCAGGAGCACGGCGGCGGCCACCCAGCAGAAAAGGGCAGTTGGCAGACTGAGAAAGCCGTCGGGGATGTGCATTCCAGGATGACGAGCCGCGGCCCTCAGCAAAGGCAAAAGAGTAGTAGCAGAGAGCAAAAAGATCCAGGCGGTCATTCCAGCCTCCTTATGTTTCCAAGATTTCGTATCGCTTGAATTAAGATTCCTCGCCCGCCTGTTCAGCACACGCCTGACACAGACCCAAAATGGCCATGTGAGCCATCTCGGCACAAAAGCCATACTGCTCCAGGAGCTGCTGGCGAATCGGTTCCAGCGTCTCCGGCGTCAGTTCCAGCATCAAGCCACAGCGGCGGCAGATGGCGTGATGGTGAGAGCCACCCAACAGGCCCTCGTACTGAGTAGGGCCATCCGGCGTGTGGAGTTCTGCTATAAGGCCCGACTCCTTCAACACTTGCAGCGTGCGGTAGATCGTCGAAAGATCAACGTAGGGGTAGAGAGCCTGCACCTTGGCGTGGATATTCTCGGCCGTCATGTGCCCCTCATGGTGAAACACGGCATCCATCACCATGAGCCGCTGGGGTGTCATGCGCAGGCCGGCCTGCCGGAGTTCGTGTGTAAGGTCCTGGTAGCAACTCATTCGACCTGTCCCTGTCCGTCTTGCATCTAGGCGTTATTGCAAACAATTGCAACTAAATTATACTGTAGATACATTGATCTGTCAATCCAGGTGGCTGAAGCGGGTAGTGCAAGTCTGCTACCTGGAAAAACGAGTCCGCGCTCCTTTTGGGTGCATCATTGAATTGTGCTATAATACTCTTTGACTGTTG